>QNEM01000018.1 GCA_003645215.1 Gammaproteobacteria bacterium | reverse complement strand
TGCATGATTTTAAGGGCATTTGAACAGGACGTTCAAATGAGCGTGACCAAGACACGACTGCATGGATGCAGGAGGTAGAACGAATCAGGAGACAGAGTCGAGGAGTCTTGTTTACGCGGCCTTAAAAATCATGAATCTGTGAGGGTATCCCCAAGTCATTTTTTGGGGATACGATATCGGGGTGTCTTTTTTTCTTGGATACTTCATTTTTTGGACAAGCAAAAAAGAAGTATCTCGCCGTCCAAGGCGAAACATCTCTTAATCAAAGATAAGATTCCTCACATGCGTTCGGAATGACAATTGTTTACTGGATACCGGCTCAAGGCCGGTATGACGATAGAACCCTACTGCTTATACAACCACTTCAAAATCTCATCCTGCACCTGCGTGCCTATCCCATTCTGAATACCAGGATTATTCTGCAGCGAGACAACAACATAATTCTTGTTACTTCGACTCCGTACATAACCCGCCATCGCCCTGACGCCATTGATCAAACCTGTCTTCATTCTTATCTGACCTGCAGGAACAACTCCTTTCAAGCGTTTACGCAAAGTACCATCGATCCCCAGCATAGGCAGTGATGCCATAAACTCTGGCTGATACGGACTATGATATGCATGTTCCAGTAACTTACCCATGGTTGTCGCAGAGACCCTCGCCTTGCGTGATAAACCTGAACCATTATCCAGAACCAGTTCCGGTGCCGGTATGCCTATAGAGATCAACCATTCCTGTACTGCTTGTCGCCCAAGTACCTTGCTACCCTTGCCATCCCTGTCTACAGACTCCAGTTTCTCCTTGCCAATCGTAAGTAATAACTGACGTGCCATCACATTGTTACTGTATTTGTTGATGTAGGTAATGATTTCAGTCAGCGGTCTGGATGTCGCCACATAGAATGGTTTTTCACCATTGATTCTTGTCTTCCCGACTTTCCCTGTTATTGTCCCACCCATATCTTCCCATAGAGATTTAAATACCCCATAGACGTATTCGTCATTCGGGATCATGGTACGCAATAGATGTTGGTGACCACAGGAGCTTGGATAATTTCCTGAAAATGTGACAATCGTCTCCTGACCTTGTCTGGCGATATTATGTTTGAGATGTCGGTGCTTGCCCCTGCATCTACCTTTGGTTAATTTCACTTTGTTGTTTATCTTCATCGTTGCTGCAGGAGGATCAGCATAGATATGCAAACCATTTTTTTGTGGTACAAAATTAAATTGATGTGCCTGAAAATTCACCAATGCAGCATCCGGGAACACGTTATATGCCCGATAGGGTTTTTTATCGAAGTCTCCCTGAGAACCGGTTTCGTCTTCGAAGACTCCATCATCAATCAGGAAATCACCTTTGATGTGTTTCAAGCCTTTCGCCTGTAAGGTGAATAAAATATGCCAAAAGGCTTCTCTGACCAGAAACGGGTCACCCCCACCCTGCATGATTAAATTTCCATCCAGTGTGCCGTCAACAAGCGTTCCATCAATATAAAAATTGGTCTGCCAGGTGTATGTTGGACCAAGAAGATCAAGGGCGGCGAAAGTAGTTATTAATTTGATGCTGGATGCAGGGTTACGTGGTGTATCAGCATTCATTACAAGCTGGGGCTGTTGTGCATCTATCTCCTTGATGTACAAACTCAGGGAATCTTCAGGCAATTTGTAGTTTTTGAAGATACTCTGGACTGTCCTGGGGAGATCATTCAGTCCCGCGCTTTCTGTGCTGATACTTACAGTAAGAATCAATGTCCCAAGAATTACAGATAATAGAGTATGCAGTGATTTCATATTATTGAATTGTTACACATGACTGGCAATAATACCTAGTACTCACCTGTATCCTGCTGGTTTTCCTTTGCCCATATAAACTAAAACCGGGCATTGCCCGGTTTTGTCAAAGTTCTATAGCTGATTTTTCTATGCTTCTTCAGCGACAGCCTCAGATTCAGCAGCAGGCCTGCCCATCAGTTCTACAATCGCCATTGGTGCCTTATCGCCTGGGCGAAAACCGCACTTCAAAATGCGTAGATAACCACCTGGACGTTCTTTATATCTGGGACCTAGTTCATTGAATAATTTAGTCACAACACTTCTGTCACGCAGGCGCGAGAAAGCCAAACGCCGCTTAGCCACAGAATCAGTCTTTGCCATGGTAATCAATGGTTCCGCAACGCGGCGTAGTTCCTTTGCTTTTGGCAAGGTTGTCCTGATTATTTCATGTTGCATCAGTGACACCGCCATGTTTCTGAACATAGCCTTACGGTGTGAACTATTGCGATTTAGTTGTCTTCCACTTTTACGATGTCGCATTTAAATTCTCTCTAATACTCCAACAGGAGCTGTTGTTTCTCTTGTATCGGTCAAACTCTGTGGTGGCCAGTTTTCCAGGCGCATTCCCAATGAAAGACCTCGGGATGCCAATACATCCTTGATCTCAGTCAGTGATTTCTTGCCTAGATTAGGTGTTTTTAATAATTCAACTTCGGTGCGTTGAATCAGGTCACCAATGTAATAAATGCTTTCTGCTTTCAGACAATTTGCAGAACGCACGGTTAATTCCAGATCATCAACTGGTCGCAGTAATGTTGGATCAATTTCAGGTTCTTTGTCGGCACTGGCTTCAATTGCTTCTTCTGCCTCCAGATCAACAAACACAGCCAGTTGACTACGCAGAATACCTGCTGCTTCACGCACTGCATCTTCCGGATCCATGGTGCCATTGGTCACAATCTCAAGTACCAACTTGTCCAGATTAGTCTTTTGCTCGACACGTGCACTTTGCACATCGTAGGCAACTCGACGAATAGGGCTAAATGAAGCATCCAGTTTCAATCGGCCTATGGCCTGATCTTCCTCTTCACCACCAACAACAACCGGCTTGTAACCACGGCCTCTGACAATCTTGATTCTCATGCTTAACTCACCTGCTTTAGTCAGGTTTGCAATGACATGATCAGGATTTGCTATTTCAACATCATGATCGACCGTAATGTCACTGGCTTTAACCACTCCGGGACCACTCTTCTTTAATACCAGGGTTGCTTCATCCTTGGCGTGCATGGTGATTGCCAATCCCTTAAGGTTGAGCAAAATATCTGTTACATCTTCCTGAACACCTTCTATCGTGGTGTATTCATGCAACACATTATCTATTTCAACTTCGGTAACAGCACATCCAGGCATTGAAGACAGTAATACACGGCGAAGTGCATTACCTAATGTGTGGCCAAAGCCTTTATCCAGCGGTTCGATAGTAATCTTCGCACTGAATTCATTGACTGGCTTTACGTCAACCAGACGTGGTTTTAATATTTCACTAAATGCTACAGACATAATATGTTCCTATTCTTTCACTTAACCACTTGGCACTAAACTACGTTGTACCTGTTTATTTAGAATAAAGCTCAACAACTAATTGCTCATTTATTTCTGCTGGTAATTCACTTCTTTCCGGAACAGCCTTGAAAGTCCCTTCCATCGCCTTGATATTTACATCCAGCCATTCAGGGAATGTCAGCTGCTCTGCAATTGCCAGAGAATCCTGAATTCGCACCTGCTTCTTGCTCTTATCACGAACAGAAATAATATCTGATGGACTCAGTTGATAGGACGGTATATTCACGCCCTTGCCATTCACAAGAATTGATTTGTGACTCACTAACTGGCGTGCTTCATTACGTGTTACGCCAAATCCCATTCTATATACAACGTTATCAAGACGACATTCAAGAATACTTAACAGATTTTCACCCGTGGATCCCTTGCGTCTTGCAGCCTCTGTGTAATATGAGCGAAATTGTTTTTCCAGAATGCCATAGATGCGACGCAGCTTTTGTTTTTCTCTTAACTGCACAGCGTAATCTGACAAACGCTTTTGACGGGTTCCCTTATCACCAGGAATCTTGTCAATCTGGCATTTAGAGTCAATAGGTCTTGCTCTGCTCTTTAGAAACAGATCAGTTCCTTCGCGTCTACTTAATTTACATTTTGGACCTAGATATCGCGCCATAATTTTACTCCATTCTTCCTATACACGACGTTTCTTTGGTGGACGACAGCCGTTATGAGGTACGGGCGTCACATCGGTAATATTAGTAATTTTGAAACCAACAGCATTCAAGGCTCTGACTGCAGATTCTCGACCAGGACCAGGGCCCTTGATGAAAACCTCGAGGCTTTTCATGCCAAATTCCAGTGCGCTTTCGCCAGCCTTCTGTGATGCAATCTGCGCTGCAAAAGGAGTACTTTTGCGTGAGCCGCGAAAACCACTGCCACCGGCAGTCGCCCATGTCAGTGCATTGCCCTGACGATCTGTAATGGTAATAATTGTATTGTTAAATGAAGCGTGAACGTGGGCCATGCCATCAATCACTGTTCTTTTAACTTTTTTTCGACCCTTAGTTGGAGTTGCCATATTTTGCTACCTGTTGCTGTTTATTTCTTAATAAGTTTGCGTGGACCCTTACGTGTCCTTGCGTTTGTTTGTGTTCTCTGTCCTCTAAGGGGCAGACCACGGCGATGACGAATTCCTCGATAACAACCAAGATCCATCAAGCGTTTAATATTCATTGAAACTTCGCGTCTAAGGTCACCTTCCAGTTCATACTTGGTAATTTCAGAACGAATCTTGTCCAGATCACCTTCAGTCAATTCTCTGACCTTGGTATCACTCTTGAGCCCTGTTGCATCGCATATATCGCGAGAACGTGTGCTACCAATGCCATAGACGTAGGTCAATGCAATGTTCAAATGTTTGTTATCGGGTATATTTACCCCAGCTATACGCGCCATTTATTTATATCTCCAGTAACCCTTTTCTCAACCAATTAATATTTTCTCAACCTTGGCGCTGCTTATGTCTAAGGTCAGTGCATATAACCCTGACAACGCCTTTACGACGCACAATCTTGCAATTACGACAGATTCTTTTAACGGATGCTCTTACTTTCATCTTAGTTCTCCAACAAACTTAATCACTAATTATCTTTTACCGTGCTTCTTCAGGTTGGCTTTCTTTAATAAAGAATCATATTGATGCGTCATCAAATGAGCCTGTATCTGTGACATAAAGTCCATAACCACAACAACGATAATCAGCAATGATGTGCCACCAAAATAGAAAGGCACATTAAATTTCACAATCAAGAATTCAGGCAACAAACACACCGAAGTGATATAGACAGCACCGGCTAACGTCAACTTGGTTAATACGTTATCCAGATAGGCTGCTGTTTGTTCGCCTGGTCTCATTCCCGGAATAAAGGCACCGGATTTTTTCAAATTATCAGCCGTTTCTTTTGGGTCGAAAACGATCGCCGTGTAAAAGAAACAGAAAAATATAATACCTGCCGCGTACATCAACACATAAATCGGCTGACCAGGTGACATCATTGTCGAAATATCCTGTAACCAACGCATACCTTCACTCTGACCAAACCAACCAGCAATGGTTGATGGAAAAAGAATCAAACTGGAAGCAAATATCGGTGGAATTACACCTGACATATTCAGCTTCAGTGGCAAATGACTGGATTGTCCAGCATATTGCTTACGTCCAACCTGCTTCTTCGCATAGTTGATGGTTATTCTTCGTTGGCCTCTTTCAACAAATACAACAAAACCTGTGACTACAATGGCCAATGCGAACAATGCAAATACAGCCAACAAATGTAATTCACCTGTCCTGGCTAATTCGACAGTTCCAGCAACCGCGGAGGGTAAACCTGCAACAATACCGGCGAAGATGATCATGGATATACCATTACCAACACCACGTTCCGTAATTTGTTCACCCAACCACATCAGGAACAATGTTCCTGTAACCAATGTCACGATTGTGGTTATTTTGAATCCAATACCTGGATCCATAACTACAGCCAAACCAGCTGCTTGCTGACCTTCCAGCAAGGTTGCTACACCAAATGCCTGGAACGTTGCCAATACCACTGTGCCATAACGCGTGTATTGCGTAATCTTGCGCCTGCCTGCCTCACCTTCCTTCTTTATCTGCTTCAGTCTCGGTTCTATGACAGTTAATAACTGCATAATAATAGAGGCAGAGATATAGGGCATAATGCCCAGGGCAATCACTGACAGCCTTTGCAACGCACCGCCTGAAAACATATTAAACATGTCCAGTATGGTGCCACTCTGCTGATCAAACATTATTGCCAGAGCGTCCGGGTTTATTCCAGGTACAGGAATAAATGAACACACCCTGAATACAAACAATGCGACCAAAAGAAAGAGTAATCGCTGACGCAACTCTTTCAATTTTCCTAACCCGGCGATACCTCCGGGGATTGCGGGGTTAGATGCTGCCATTTAATCCTCTAAAACTTTGCCGCCAGCGGCTTCAATCGCTGCACGAGCACCTTTTGTCACTCTCAGACCTTTTACAGAAACAGATTTTTCAATCTTTCCCGAGTCAATGACCTTTGCACGCTTGATATTCTTTGAAATCAGATTAGCTGCTAACAAAGCATCCATATCTACGACTTCAGCATCAACCTTTGCAAGTTCCTGCAAACGTATTTCAGCTGTCACCAATGACAGGCGTGAGTTAAAACCAATCTTGGGAAGACGGCGTTGCAACGGCATCTGCCCGCCTTCAAAGCCTGTTTTATGGTAGCCACCTTTTCTTGACTTCTGGCCCTTGTGACCACGGCCACACGTCTTACCTGAACCACAGCCAATACCTCGACCAACACGTTTTGCGGCTGGTTTTGATCCTGCTTGTGGTTTTAATGTATTCAGTCGCATTTTATGCTTCCTCAACGGCGAGTAAATAATTCACCTTGTTTACCATGCCACGATTTTCCGGAGTATCTTCAACCGTAACGGTATGTCCAATACGACGTAGACCCAGTCCCTGCACACAGGCTTTATGTGAAGCCAGGCGCTTGTTGGTACTACGCTTTAACGTAACGTTTATTTGTTTTTTTGCCATGTCTAATCTAATCCAGTATTTCTTCAACTGATTTTCCGCGTTTAGCCGCGATCATTTCAGGTGATGCGATAGATCTCAGTGCATTCATAGTTGCGTGAACAACATTGATTGGATTTGTTGAACCAATCGATTTGGCAAGCACATTATGCACACCCGCAACTTCAAAGACTGCACGCATAGGGCCACCTGCGATAATTCCTGTACCTTCTGATGCAGGCTGCATATAGACTTTTGCAGCACCATGTATTCCGATCTTTGCGTAATGCAATGTGCCTTCGTTTAAAGCAACCGGTGTCATATTTTTACGGGCATTTTCCATTGCTTTTTGAATAGCGATTGGCACTTCTTTAGCCTTACCTCGACCAAAACCAACCTTGCCATTGCCATCTCCAACAACGGTAAGTGCTGTAAAACCGAATTGCCTGCCGCCCTTGACTACCTTGGCGACGCGGTTAACGTGAACCAGCTTCTCAAGCAGATCTTCGTTTCCTGTAATTGAATTGTTAGCTGCCATTTATAAAACCTCTAGAATTCCAAACCTTGTTCGCGTGCCGCATCAGCTAACGCCTTGATACGCCCATGATATTTAAATCCAGAACGATCAAAAGCGACCTGGGTTACACCGGCCTTTTTTGCACGTTCGCCTAATTTCTTGCCGACAACAATGGCAGCATCAACGTTACCGCTGTATTTAACTTCACCCCTGATGTCCTTGTCCAGAGTCGAAGCACTGGCCAGGACTTCTGAGCCATTGGCTGCGATAACCTGCGCGTAAAGGTGTTTTGGCGTCCTGTGAATACAAAGACGACTGATACCTTTCCGTCTAATACGAGCCCTGGTACGTGTTGCTCTCTTGATTCTTGCTTGTTTTTTACTTTTCATTGCCTGACTCTATTCTATATATTAAGTTTTCTTGGCTTCTTTACGGACAACATGCTCATCCGCGTAACGAACACCCTTACCCTTATAGGGCTCTGGTGGACGATAGGCCCTAATATCGGCAGCCACCTGACCAACCTGTTGCTTATCGATTCCTTTGATGACAATTTCTGTCTGACTTGGCGTTTCGATGGTAATTCCTTCAGGAATCTGAAACTTAACGGGGTGTGAAAAACCCAGGGTTAAATCCAGCACCTTACCCTGCACCTGTGCACGATAGCCGACGCCAATAATTGTCAATTTACGCTCGAAACCAACACTGACACCAGTGACAATGTTTTGCAGTAATGCACGCGTAGTACCCGCCAATGCGTTTGCCGACTTGGAATCGTCATGCCTTTCCATCTTCAGCTGGTTGCCATCTTGCGAGACACCCACCAGAGGATGCATATTATGTTGCATTTGTCCTTTACTACCCTTAATCGTCACAGTGTTATCAGCAATGCTGAATTCAACACCAGAAGGTAACTCGACAGGATTATTTGCTACTCTTGACATCGTTTTAACCTATTAAGAAACAACACATAACACTTCGCCACCAATACCCTGTGCACGGGCACTCTTATCTGTCATCACACCTTTTGATGTGGAGATAATGGCGACACCCAAACCACCAATGACTGTTGGTAGTTCACTTTTTGATCGATACCTTCTAACGCTTGGTCGACTGAATCGACTGAGCATTTCAATAACAGGTTTGCCTTCAAAATATTTCAGTTCGATGGTCAAGGTCTTCTTGACGTCGCCCTCTACCGCATATTTAGATATATAACCTTCCTGCTGCAGGATTTCTGCTACAGCAACTTTAAGCTTGGACGAAGGCATACTCACTGTTGCCTTGGTCCTGGCCAGGTTGTTTCTGATTCTTGTTAGCATATCGGCTAATGGATCTTGCATACTCATAATCTTTCTCCTACCAGCTGGCCTTAACCAGACCTGGAACATCGCCTCGCATCGCTGCTTCACGCAGCTTGTTACGAGAAAGTCCAAATTTACGGTAATAACCATGTGGACGTCCGGTCAAAGCACATCGATTGCGTTGTCTCACCGGGCTTGAATCACGTGGCAACATACTCAGTTTTTCTCTTGCCGATTTACGATCTTCTTCACTAAGAGACATATCTATAACCTGAGCTTTCAGTTCTGCGCGTTTAGCTGCGTATTTCTTCACCAGCCTGGTGCGCTTGTGCTCACGATTAATCATTGAAACCTTTGCCATAATGACCTCAAATATTATTTACGTAATGGAAAATTGAACGCCGTTAATAATGCCCGGCCTTCATCATCTGTTTTCGCGGATGTAGTAATAGTAATATCCATCCCACGAAGCGTATCTATCTTGTCGTAATCAATTTCCGGGAAAATAATCTGCTCTTTAATCCCAAGGCTGTAGTTGCCACGCCCATCAAATGATTTCGCGTTAAATCCACGAAAGTCACGAATTCTCGGAATCGAAATCGAAATAAGACGATCCATAAATTCATACATACGATCTCTACGTAATGTCACCTTACAACCGACAGGCCAGCCTTCACGTACTTTAAAATTAGCCACTGATTTTCTGGCAAGATTCACAACAGGTTTTTGACCTGCAATCTTTTCCATATCACTGACTGCGTGTTCAATGATCTTTTTATCAGAAACAGCTTCACCCAGGCCCATATTCAGTGTCACCTTGGTAATACGAGGCACCTGCATAGATGACGTATAATTGAACTGTTCAGTCAGTTGCTTAACTACGTTTTCTTTATAAAATTCTTCTAGTCTTACCATTTTACTTCCGCCTTTATACATCCACGACTTCGTCATTAGATTTGAAAAAGCGCACCTTTTGTCCATCTTCCAACATTTTTATACCGACGCGATCTGCCTGGTTTGATACCGGGTTCCAGATAGCGACATTCGAAATACTTAAAGGCATTTCTTTTTCAACGATACCACCAGGTGTCCCTTGAGCCGGGTTGCCTTTGGTATGGCGTTTAACCATATTAATATTCTCGACAATGATTTTTTCCAGATCCTGTAGTACCTTTAATACAACACCACGTTTGCCCTTGTCCTTACCAGCCAGGACGACAATTTCATCACCTTTTCTTAACTTACGCATTCTTATAAAACCTCAGGTGCCAGCGACACAATTTTCATAAATTCTGCGCCTCTTAATTCACGCGTCACCGGGCCAAAAATACGAGTGCCTATCGGTTGACGCTGGTTATTCAGTAAAACAACAGCATTGCCATCAAATCTGATCAGCGATCCATCTGAACGACGAACACCGTGGCGAGTCCTTACAACAACCGCATCATAGAGTTCACCTTTCTTTACTTTACCGCGTGGAATAGCTTCTTTAACTGTCACTTTAATGACATCGCCAATTCCGGCGTAGCGTCGCTTGGATCCGCCAAGGACCTTCACGCACATCACCCGCTTTGCACCGCTATTATCTGCGGCATCCAGCATGGTCTGCATTTGTATCATCTACGCTACTCCTCTACTTTCTAGATTTCGCATGGTTAAACTTTTCATGGCTAAATTTCTTGTGTCTTGGTAACTACTTTTTGTAGTTTCCAGGTCTTGTTTTTTGACATTGGTTTTGATGCTTCTATCACAACCAAATCACCTTCACTGCACTCATTGTTCTCATCATGCGCCATGAACTTTGTAGAACGCCTGATGTACTTTTCATACAAAGGATGTTTTACCTTTCTGGATACCAGTACCGAGATGGTTTTATCCATCTTGTTACTTACCACTTCGCCGGTGACTGTCTTGGCTGTTTTTTGTGTTTCACTCATCAATTATTACCTGCTGCCATTTCAGCTATGATTGTTTTCGCACGTGCAATTTCTTTACGTACACGTTTTATCTCACTTGGTTTGCTTAATTGACCTGATCCTTTTTGCATACGCAGGTTAAACTGCTCACGCATCAGTTCCAGTATCAAAGCATCCAATTCTTCTGGTTTCTTTTTTCTTAGTTCCGCAGTGTTCATTACATTATCGCTCTGCTAATAAATGTTGTTTTTACAGGCAACTTGGCTGCAGCCAGTTTGAAAGCTTCTCTTGCGAGTTCTTCATCTACACCTTCAAGTTCATAGAGCATCCTGCCGGGTTGGACCTGCGCAATCCAGTATTCAACATTACCCTTACCCTTGCCCTGACGTACTTCCAGAGGTTTCTTGGTAATCGGTTTATCCGGAAATATCCTGATCCAGAGTTTTCCACCACGTTTAATCTTACGAGTAATGGTTCTACGTGCGGCCTCGATTTGACGCGCCGTAATTCGTCCACGGGTCGTTGCTTTCATACCGAATTCACCAAAGCTCACTTTATTACTCACAGTTGCCATACCGCGATTACGACCTTTGCTCTGTTTTCTGAATTTTGTTCTTTTAGGTTGTAGCACTTATCTTTACCTGTCAGCTTGTAGAGACTTCTTCATTGGCGCCAGCTTCTGCACTATTGCCATAATCAAAAATTTCACCTTTAAATATCCAGACCTTGATACCTATGATCCCGTAAGTTGTATTTGCTTCTGCAACACCATAATCAATATCTGCTCTCAACGTATGCAAAGGCACACGACCTTCTCTATACCATTCTGAACGCGCAATTTCTGCACCATTCAGTCTTCCAGCAAGATTAATCTTGATACCTTCAGCACCTAATCTC
Organism: Gammaproteobacteria bacterium; assembly: GCA_003645215.1. Taxonomy (GTDB): domain Bacteria; phylum Pseudomonadota; class Gammaproteobacteria; order Eutrophobiales; family Eutrophobiaceae; genus SMWN01. Next base: position 4,872 of record QNEM01000018.1, on the reverse strand, counting down.
ATGGTATTGGTCACGGCACGTTTCATTGCACGTCGATACATAATTCGACGTTCCAGTTGAGATGCAACATTCTGCGCAACCAATGTCGCATCCAGTTCCGGCTTGCGGATTTCTTCAACACTCACCTGGGCTGGCACGCCCATCATTTTTGAGACAGCAATACGTAAACGATCAATGTCTTCACCCTTCTTACCAATCACAATCCCTGGTCTTGCGGTGTGAATAATAATTCTCGCGTTGTTAGCCGGACGTTCAATCTGAATGCGACTGACTGAGGCGCTTTCCAGTTTCTTCTGCAAGTATTCGCGTACTTTCAAGTCTGTATACAAAAACTTGGGGTAGTCTTTGGAATCGGCATACCATGTCGATGTCCAGTCTTTAACAATACCCAGGCGTATGCCTATTGGATGTACTTTTTGACCCATTACATTCTTATCCTTCTGTCTCTGAGACAGTCACTTTCAAGTGGCTGGTTCTCTTAATAATTCTGTCAGCACGACCACGCGCTCTTGGACGTAACCGTTTCATTGTTGGACCTGCATCAACAAGTATTTCGGAGATCTTTAATTCATCAATATCAGCGCCATCATTATGCTCTGCATTTGCAATTGCTGATTCCAGCACCTTCTTGATTACCGTTGCTGCTTTTTTATTACTGAATGTAAGTACATCCAGCGCTCTTTCTACAGGTAAGCCCCTGACCTGATCTGCAACCAGACGCATCTTTTGTGGAGAAAGTCTTGTATTTGTAAGTTTCGCTGATGTCGACATCATAGATCCTGTTATTTACATTTAACCTTGATTAAATTTTACGATCCGCCAGATGACCTCTGAAGGTACGAGTACCTGCAAACTCACCTAACTTATGACCGACCATATTTTCTGTAATATAAACCGGCATATGATCACGCCCGTTATGTACAGCAATGGTCAAGCCAACCATATTTGGTAATACCATCGACCGACGTGACCAGGTTTTAATTGGACGCTTATCATTCGATTCTTTAGCAACATCAATCTTCTTTGCTAAATGATGATCGACGAAAGGGCCTTTTTTAATTGAACGTGCCATCTATTGTTTCCGTTATTTCTGACGTTTGCGTACGATCAGATTATCTGAACGCTTGTTTTTACGAGTTTTATAGCCTTTAGTCGGCACACCCCATGGTGTTACCGGGTGACGACCGCCTGAGGTCCTTCCTTCACCACCACCATGTGGATGGTCAACAGGGTTCATAGCAACGCCTCGTACAGTTGGACGTACACCGCGCCATCTTTTGGCACCGGCTTTACCCAATGATCTAAGTGCGTGCTCACCATTGCCCACTTCGCCAATTGTTGCACGACAGTCGGCTAATACTTTTCTCATCTCACCTGAACGCATTCTTAATGTTGCGTGATTACCTTCACGTGCGACCAGTTGCACACTGGCTCCTGCACTTCTTGCCATTTGCGCACCTTTACCAGGCTTCATTTCTACACAATGAACCGTTGTACCTAAAGGCATGTTTCTTAACGGCATACAGTTGCCATCCTTAATCGGTGCAGTTTCACCAGACATGACTTCATAACCTTCCTTCATGCCTTCTGAAGCGATGATGTAACGACGTTCGCCATCGACAAACAACAATAAGGCAATATGTGCGGTTCTATTCGGATCATATTCAATACGTTCTACTTTCGCAGCTATATCATCTGTATTACGTTTAAAATCAATGATGCGGTAGCGCTGTTTAGCACCACCACCACGATGACGTACAGTAATACGCCCGTTGTTATTACGACCTGAATTCTTGCTTTGCTTTTCAAGCAAAGGTTCGTAAGGTGCGCCCTTATACAGCTCAGGACTCACGACCTTAACTAGTGAACGACGCCCTGCAGAGGTTGGTTTTGGTTTAACTAGTGCCATAACAGTACTCTAACTATGCTCCCACGAAATCAATATCGAAACCGGGTTTCAGTTTCACGTAGGCTTTTTTCCAGTCTGGACGTTTACCCGGTTCACGTTTAAATATTTTCTTCTTACCCTTTACGTTAGTCGTCTGAACAGATTCGACTTCAACCTTGAATAGCAGCTCAACTGCATTTTTAATCTCAGGTTTGGTTGCACTTTTCAGTACCTTAAATACGAATTGATTGTACTTTTCCCCTACCAGCGTACTTTTTTCAGTCACGCGTGGTTCCAGCACGATCTGCATTAATTTTTCTTGGCTTAAGCTCATGCCAGCAATTCCTCTACTTTTGCAAGTGCACCCTGTGTCATCAATATCTTGTTATAACCAATCAACACATAAGGATTAATCTCTTCTGTATCCACAACATCGACATGTGGGATATTTCTTGTCGATAGAAAAAGGTTTTCTGTCACTTCACCAGTCACAATCAACACATCGCTAAGATCAAGTGCCTTTAACTGTGCCAACATATCTTTTGTTTTCGGGGCAGCAGCTGTAAATTCGTCAATCACAACCAGTCTGGGCTGACTCGCCAGTTCAGCAAGGATTGAACTCATGGCACCACGATACATTTTCCTATTCAGCTTCTGAGAATAATCTTTTGGTCTTGCTGCGAAGGTAACACCACCACTTCTCCATATCGGGCTACGAATGGTTCCTGATCTTGCACGACCAGTGCCTTTCTGCTTCCAGGGTTTTCTACCACCACCACGAACATCAGAACGTGTTTTTTGCGCCTTGGTACCTGCGCGTGAACCTGCCATAAAAGCTGTTAACGCCTGATGGATAAGTGCTTCGTTATATTCAGATGCAAAGATGCTATCTGATACCGTAACTTTTCCATCGGTTTTTTTATTCGATTGTTTTAGTTTTAATTCCATAACAAACCCTTATTCATTGACCTTTCAGGCACGAGCCTTTACTGATGGTTTAATAATCACTTTGCCACCTTTGGCACCCGGCACTGAACCTTTAATTAATAAAAGGTTTTTCTCACTGTCCACTCTTACGACCTCAAGATTTTGTGTCGTTCTCTTCACATTACCCATGTGACCAGCCATCTTCTTGCCTTTAAATACTCGACCAGGCGTCTGACATTGGCCAATAGAACCAGGGGCACGATGAGAGATTGAGTTACCGTGTGAATTTCTCTGGTGACTGAAATTATGACGTTTGATAACACCACCATAGCCTTTACCGATTGATGTTCCGGAAACATCAACCTTCTGTCCTGCTTCAAATATATCTACTTTCAGTTCGCCATCTTCAGGCAGCTCTTCTTCATCCGAGATTCGAAATTCAACCAGACCTTCACCCAGGTCGATATTAGCCTTGGCATAAGCACCGGCTATTGCCTTGCCTGCCTTACCCGGCTTCTTGCTACCCCAGGCAACCTGTACAGCTTTATATCCTTCCTTTTCAGTAGAGGTAAGACGAGCAACCCGATTAATTCCGGCCTCGATAACTGTCACGGGTATTGAGTGACCATCTTCTGTAAAGATCCTGGTCATTCCCCGTTTGCGTCCAATAAGTCCAATAGTCATTATCTTGTTACCAATACCTGATATTTATTATCTAGATTAATTAAGTTTAATTTGCACATCTACGCCAGCGGCGAGATCAAGTTTCATCAATGCATCAACTGTTTTGTCAGTAGGATTTACGATATCCATCAGACGCTTATGCGTGCGAATCTCATATTGATCACGTGCATCTTTATTTACATGCGGTGATATCAAAATCGTAAATCTTTCTTTCTTGGTCGGCAGTGGGATTGGTCCCCTTATCTGCGCACCAGTACGTTTGGCTGTTTCGACGATTTCACGTGTTGATTGATCAATCAAACGATGATCAAATGCCTTTAAACGGATTCTTATTACCTGTTGTTCAGCCATGACGATTACTCAATAACCTTAGCGACGACGCCCGCACCAACGGTACGGCCACCTTCACGAATCGCAAAGCGTAAGCCTTCTTCCATTGCAATCGGGTTAATCAATGTCACTTCTAACTTGATGTTATCGCCAGGCATGACCATCTCAGTACCATCAGGTAAATCAACGGCACCGGTCACATCCGTGGTACGGAAGTAAAACTGTGGACGGTAGTTGGCAAAGAAGGGTGTATGACGACCACCTTCTTCTTTCGATAACACATAGATTTCTGCTTCAAAACGGGTGTGCGGGGTAATTGAACCTGGATGGCACAAGACCTGTCCACGCTCTACTTCTTCACGCTTGGTGCCACGTAACAATACACCGACGTTGTCTCCAGCCTGACCTTCGTCCAGTAACTTGCGGAACATCTCTACGCCAGTACAGGTGGTCTTCTGGGTTTCTTTAATACCGACAATCTCAATCTCTTCGCCGACCTTGACAATACCGCGCTCGATACGTCCGGTAACAACGGTACCACGACCTGAGATTGAGAATACGTCTTCAATAGGCATCAGGAAGGGTTGATCTACCGGGCGTTCCGGGATGGGAATGTAGTCATCCATCGCTGCTACCAGTTTCAGAATAGAAGGAATGCCAATCTCGCTTTCATCTCCTTCCAGGGCCTTCAGGGCTGAGCCTGTCACAATCGGTGTGTCATCACCCGGAAATTCGTAGGTATCCAGCAGTTCACGAACTTCCATCTCTACCAGCTCCAATAATTCTTCATCATCAACCTGATCGGCTTTGTTCAAATAAACCACCACGTAGGGGACACCTACCTGACGGGCCAACAGGATATGCTCACGGGTTTGGGGCATTGGGCCATCTGCTGCACTACAGACCAGGATGGCACCGTCCATCTGCGCCGCACCAGTGATCATGTTCTTCACGTAATCAGCATGTCCCGGGCAATCTACGTGCGCATAGTGACGATTGTCACTTTCGTATTCGACGTGCGCTGTTGCAATCGTGATGCCGCG
>QNEM01000017.1 GCA_003645215.1 Gammaproteobacteria bacterium | reverse complement strand
GTTCGGCATGGTATTCAGTCAAATAAAAGCAGAAGAGCAACAATCGTTACAAACATTGCCTGAAGAAAGGGGACAGAATTATTTTATAGAATTACATCTAAAATAAATCTGTCCCCTTTAATTTGTAATTTGGATACAATTGATATGCATGTCACGGCCGTTGACATCGACCAACTGACCAGGGGGTTCAAAACTGACTGCTTCTGATTGTGCGACACCAGACATGGCCAAAAACAATAACGCGAGTAACAATAAGACTGGTATTTCTCTCCCCGGATTAACCATTTCCGGGACAAAAATATTTTCTTCGATTTCGTTGTTTCCAATCATGTAATATCCCCTATTACATACTGCCGACAACTGAACTGAATCTTCTTCATGATTCAGGACTAATACTAGACAAATTATTCAGATAAGCACACAAAAATTTACCATTCCTATATTCTTTATCAACTTATATTCCTTAGTCACCAACACCCCTTATTTGTTCCAAATGCCAGTAAATACAGACCATAATGATAAGCAATGCAGCATGTTAAAACGTCTGGCAGCTATGTTTTACGATGGTTTGTGCCTGTTTTCTCTGTTTTTCCTGGCGACCCTGATTCTGGTCGTTTTTACCAATGGTGAGGCCATTACCAGCAATAATCTCATCTACGACTTATTTCTGTTTATTGTGTCTTATTTATATTTTGTCTGGCATTGGGTGAATGGCGGTCGCACATTGGGCATGCGTGCCTGGCATATTTGCCTGTATCAGGATGACAAAAGAGCAGTGAGTTGGTTACGTGCATCCAGCCGTTTCACATTGGCGACCCTGTCTTTGATGGCTTTTGGCGCGGGTTTCGTCTGGGCATTATTCGATGCAAACAGCCTGACGTTCCACGACCGTTATTCAAGAACCCGGTTGGTGCCCAAATTACCAAGTAAGCAATAAACGTGAAAATATTTTACACAAATATCGAAACTACTACTGAGGTGATAATGATGTTAGTGTCGCCAGCCGAATGAGCAGCTCGTCTGATGACAATATAAGCCCTTGATACCTACAAAAATGATTTCAAAAACCAATGCCTGAGAGAAAATTAATGACAAAAATAATATTTCTCTCATTGCTCGCCATGGTTTGCATAAATGTCATGGTGAGTGATTGGGTTGTTAATTCCGACATGAGCCAACTGCATGCTGAAAATCATTTTCTGGAAAATATCCAGGTTACCCTGCTGGTACTCACTACCATAATATTCCTGACACATCTGTTGTACACAGGTAATTATCACCATTTCTTTGCCTTGTGTGGTGCATTATTCTGTTTCAGTTCAATCTTGAGGGAACTGGATGTAGAAACGTTCGCAATACCGGAAATACTGATATTACTGGGTAGTGGTACCGGGAAAAAAATCATGCTGATCTCGTTTTGGATTCTTTTGGCAGGATATGGTGTATTTAATTATCAAAAAATCAAACCACAATATTGGCGTGCTCTACTCCTCGAAAATGCAACTCTTGTTATTTTTTTAGGTGGGTGTTTGCTTATTTTTGGTGGCCTGTTTGATCGGCATATCATCGAAACCTTTCATTATCAACTCTATGAAGAACTTCTCGAAACGAACGGATATTTTCTGATATGGGCAGGTGCAATAATGTCTGCTCCGTATTATAAAAAATGGAGTAGAGATACAGGAACCATTAGACCATTTTTCGGAGTAACCAGATGATGATACTTAACATGAACACGCTTGGGAAGGTCACACTCAATGCAGGGTTAAAGTTATAGACGACCCCCATATGGCCTGCAATCTGGCTGCTGATATGGAAGACTATTCCAATCAGACATCCAAAAAAAACACGTTGCCCAACCCCTGTCATCCTTGAATAGGTTTTTACCAGTGGAATAGCTATCAATACCATCACCAGAATTGTTAGTGGATTAATTATTTTTGACCAGATTGCCTGCTCATATATCACGCTGCTTTGACCATTGATCTTCAAATATTTGATGTAATCATAAAGCCCAATGAAGGACAGGAACTGCGGTTTAATAATGATCAAATTTATTACGTCTGGACTCAACAAGGCATCCCAGGTTGCATGAGCCATTCTATTAACATTGACACCCTCATCAGTAATTTCTGTCTGTCTGATATCTTCAAGCACCCATTGCTCATCTTTATACTCAGCTCGCCTGGCGAATGTACTTGTCCGCAATTTATCTTCATCGTCAAACTCATAGATATAAATCCCTTCGACCTTGTCACCTGGTAAAATCTTGCGGATGTTAATAAAACTATGACCATCCCTGGACCAGAACCCATATTTTGACTTCAGGGTAATCTGCCCTGATAATGCTACTGAACGCATCTGCTGTGCTGTTTCCTCGGTATAGGGAGAAACAATTTCACCGACGAACAGGGAGAGCAAAACAAGGACTGCGGTACCTTTAGATAATGCCCAGGCAAACCTTAACTGCGATACACCAGAGGTTCTAAGCACTGCCAGTTCACTGCTTTTTGAGAACATACCAAGTGTCGTCATACTGCCTATTACAGCGGCGATAGGAAACAATTCAAAAGCCAGTCTCGGTACCGTTAACAATACATAAGTAAGCGCCTGCCAAATACCATAATTCCCCCGACCCGTTGCATCCAGTTGATCAATCAGCGCAAAAAACGAAAATAGAAGTATCAGTGAAAACAAGGCCAGCAAGGTTACCTTGATCAGGGTCAGTGCAATATAACGATCGAGTATTTTCATTGTTCAGCTTGTAAGACTTGCAGTCCACTATTCTGTTTCAAATGACGTTTGATTTGAGGCAAATAATAAATGACCAGCATAGCAATGATTAATAAAGCATGAACCCACCATAAGCCTACGATCAAAGGAACATTATCGTGCTTTAATAATGATTTCGCGACGGCCAGAAGATTGCTATAAATAAAATAAATAAGCATTGAAATAAATATCAACGTAGCACGTTTCTCACCTATGGGTAATTGACAGAGCAAAACTGCGAGTAACGATAACAACATACATGAAATAACTGATGATGCCCGCCACTGTAATTCGACCTTATTCTTGGCAGCGTCTGATGATATTAATACAGATGTCGGTATCGAGCTCCGCCTCTTTTTTGATGGTAATACTGCCTCAGAAGCCTCTACTAATATCGCGTATGTCTTATATTCTGTGATTTTATAATCAAACCCTCCAGGCACTCCGACATAACGACGCCCATCTTCGAATTTTATATAGCGATTTCCAGATTCCTTATCCACTTCGAAAACCGCACTGTCCGATGTCAATACGCCCAGTTTCCCATGTTGCCTTATTTGTAGAAATATATTTTCCATGGTTGTCTTGTCATCAGAAAGAGATTCAATATAAACCACCCGATCGCCTTTACTGAATTCCTTGAACTGCCCGGCAGCGATCCCGGTAATATCAGCTTCCTGTCTGGCTTGGGCTTTTAACTCATCCAATCTTACTTCTGCCCAAGGCGCAACAAAAAAAGATATCCCCGCAACAAAAACACACACAGGGGCAATAAGTATAAAAACTATCTTAAGTTGCTCTAGCTTGCTCATTCCTGAAGAGAATAAAATTGCCATTTCATTGTCACTGACCAGTCGGGAATAAGTGAGAATCACGGCAAGAAAGATGGTGGCTGGAAGTAATTTTGGCAACACTGAAATCAGTTTTAACCAGAGTAAGTGGAAAACAAGGGAGCTGGAGATTTTACCTGAAGCTGCCTGCGCCAGATAATCAACGAATTTATCGCTGGAATAAATCAAGAACAATAGTCCAGCCATCCATAAAAACCGCTGCAAGATTTCAATATGGATATATCGCCTGATGATCAATGTGCATGTCCCATGAGCGTGATTATGAAATATTTAAGTGTTTTTGCGTCCATTGGCATAAATGAATAAACTGGTACCCAGAGAAGCTGGGCAATCCGGTCAATATTACCATACTGGGTCAGCAAGCATTTAATCAATCAAACTGGCAAAAACAGAAAATTATGAATTTCACAATTAAAAGCGGTAACCCTGAGAAACAACGTGCAGCCTGTGTTGTTGTTGGCATCTTCGAATCTAATCATCTATCAATAACAGCCAAATCAATCGACACTGCGAGTAAAAAATACCTTACAAATATACTTAAACGTGGCGATATCACTGGCAAAATTGGTCAATCACTTTTACTGCATAAGGTTCCAGGAACATCATCAAGCAGGCTTTTACTGGTGGGTTGTGGCAAAGAAAAGGAGCTGGATGGAGGCCGTTATCGAAAGATCGTCACCAATGCGATTAACAAACTGAAATTAACCAGTGCAACTGAGGCGGTGTCTTATCTTGCCGAATTAAACGTCAAGGCCCCCAATAAAGAAGGCCCGGGTAAAGAAAGCAAGGATGACTACTGGAAACTGAAGCAATTTGTTGAGATAAGTCAAAATGCCTTATATGAATTTAATCAGTTTAAAACCAGGAACAAACGACCCAAGAGTAAATTACGCAAACTTATACTGATGGTTTCTGACCGCAAGCTTGTCGCTACTGGCGAACGTGCCATTAAAGACGGCTGTGCTATTGGCAATGGTGTGTCACTGGCACGCGATCTGGCTAATCTACCGCCCAATATTTGCACCCCTTCCTACCTGGCTGAGCAGGCAAAAAAACTGGGCAAATCTCAAAAGTCTGTCAAGGTAACGGTACTCGATGAAGCCGCCATGGAAAAACTCGGCATGGGTTCTTTGCTGTCTGTGTCTCAGGGCAGTCGACAACCCGCCAAGCTCATCAGTATGGAATATAAAGGTGGTAAAAAAGATGAAAAACCGTTTGTTCTGGTCGGTAAAGGCGTCACCTTTGATACTGGTGGTATCTCGATAAAACCCTCCGCAGCAATGGACGAAATGAAATATGATATGTGTGGTGCGGCCAGCGTCATTGGAACAATCAAGGCGGTTTCTGAAATGGGACTACCCATTAATGTTGTCGGCGTTGTCCCCACAGTGGAAAATATGCCGGACGGGGAAGCAACCAGGCCAGGGGACATCTATACCAGTATGTCCGGCCAGACTATTGAGGTATTAAATACGGACGCAGAAGGTCGTTTAATCCTGTGTGATGCACTGACCTTCAGCGAAAAATTTAATCCTGCGACCATCATTGATATCGCCACGCTTACCGGTGCCTGTGTCATTGCCCTGGGGAAACATGCCTCAGGCTTGCTGAGTAATAATGATGCCCTGGCCAAAGATATACTCGATGCCGGTGAAGCTGCAGGAGACCGCGCCTGGCAACTGCCCCTATGGGACGAGTATCAACATCAAATTGATAGCCCTTTTGCGGACATGGCAAATATCGGTGGGCGCGAAGCTGGCACCATTACTGCTGCCTGTTTTCTGTCACGATTCACTAAAAAGTTCAAATGGGCGCATGTTGATATCGCGGGTACGGCCTGGCTATCCGGGAAGAATAAAGGTGCTACGGGTCGACCTGTTCCGATGCTGGTTCAATATCTGATTGATCGCTGCGAACAGGATTAAATGAAATGACCCAGGAAAATTTTCCCCAGGTAGATTTTTATATCCTCCCGGAAAATGGAAACCAAAAACACTTTGCCTGTGCGCTGATCCAGAAGGCCTGGAAACAGGGAAATAATATTTTTGTGAATACGCGTTCTGGATCCGAGGCAGCAGCCCTTGATGATTTGCTGTGGACATTTAATGACATCAGTTTTCTGCCCCATTGTCTTGCTGCAAATGACAATACTGAAGATTCGCCTGTTGTTATCGGTCATGATGATCAGATGAATAGTCAAATACCGGATCACACTAGCATCATGCTCAACCTGACTGATCAAATGCCACGGGACACAAGCAAGCTAAAAAGAATCCTGGAGATTGTTGCCGGTAGTGAAAGCGAACGACAGCAAGCCCGCAAGCGTTATGCTGAATATCGTGATCAGGGACATAAATTAAACAACCACAAGATAGAATCCTGTGATGGCTGAGGATAAACAGGATAATGCAGGCGTCTACGAAGCCGACATAACAGAGTCCATTGATGAACTTGAAAGTCTGATTGAGGAAAGCAAGCTACCTGCAAAACCTCAAAACGAAATACCCGTGCTCAATGACATTGTCGATCCGGCCGAGGTAGCAGGGTATACCCAGGGCGAATCATCGACAGCAGCAACCGCCACAACTAATACTATTGAAGATATCTCCCTTGAAAAACTGAATGAGCTGGTTGATTCAGTCGATCGAAAACTGTCCAGTGAGCTTGATTCCCTTGTGGATATACTCAAGGAGACCATCAAGGACAGCATCATTGATGATCTAAAAGAGGAATTAAAAAAAGGGGCAACACAAACTGAACCAGCCCCTTCCGAAACAGATTCCCCTGACGACCCCCATAATTAAGACAATCCAGCAGTAACTTTCGTCATTAAATTGATTGAAAACACACCGCAACATCTTTATTTCTCTACTAAACACGGCATAATGCCCGTCCTTCAAGGCATGTCCTTAACGAAGACGACAGCCATATAAAAGACGACCAGAAATAGATAAAAATGGAAAAAGCCTACAACCCACAATCTATAGAGACCAGGTGGTACCAGTTCTGGGAAGATAATGGTTATTTCAATACTGAAAGACACCCTGACGATGCGCGCGATGATAAGGAACGCAAAAGCTTCTGCGTCATGCTACCTCCGCCTAATGTCACCGGTCGATTACATATGGGACATGCATTCCAGGACACCATTATGGATGCGATGACCCGCTACTACCGCATGAAAGGTGATAATACCCTGTGGCAAGCAGGTACCGACCATGCTGGCATCGCCACCCAGATGGTAGTGGAACGCCTGATTAATGCTGAAGGTAAAACCCGCCACGATTACGGTCGCGAAAAATTCATTGAGCGTATCTGGCAATGGAAAGAAGAATCCGGCAGCACCATCACCCAGCAGTTACGTCGCATGGGTGCCTCACTGGACTGGTCGCGTGAACGTTTTACCATGGATGAGGGCTTGTCGACCGCAGTCAATGAAGTATTCGTACGTCTGCATGATGAAGGCCTGATCTATCGGGGCAAACGCCTGGTGAACTGGGACCCTGTTTTACACACCGCAGTTTCCGATCTGGAAGTTTTGTCCAAAGAAGAAAATGGCCATATGTGGCATATGCGTTACCCTCGCAGTAATGGTGCCGGTCATGTTGTAGTGGCAACCACCCGACCTGAAACCATGCTCGGTGACTGCGCGGTTGCCGTACATCCTACAGACGATCGTTACTCATACCTGCTGGGTGAATTTCTGGAATTACCACTGACCGGTCGCAAAATCCCGGTGATTGCAGATGAACACGTAGACCCGGAATTCGGTACCGGTTGTGTAAAAATAACACCGGCGCACGATTTCAATGATTACCAGGTCTGGGGTCGCCATAAGGAAAAAACAGACATTCGCGACCTGCCGAATGGTGGTTTAATCAATATTTTTACAAACAATGCCGAGATCCGTGACAACAGCGAAGATATACATAATGTTGTCCCTGAAAAATACATAGGTCTGGATCGCTTCGAAGCGCGCAAGCAAATTGTTGCCGACCTTGAAGCGGCCGATTTAATTGAAAAAATCGAGGCTCACAAACTGGTGGTACCGCGCGGTGATCGATCGGGAGCCATCATCGAACCGTATCTCACTGACCAGTGGTATGTAAAAGTTGCGCCTCTGGCAAAACCGGCAATTGATGCAGTCAAGAATGGTGACATCAAATTCACCCCGGACAACTGGAAAAACACCTATTTTGAATGGATGAACAATATTGAAGACTGGTGCATCTCCCGACAAATCTGGTGGGGGCATCGAATACCCGCATGGTATGACGAGCTTGGTAATGTTTATGTCGGTTATGACGTCGATGATGTCAGAAAGAAAAACAAACTGCCGGACGATTTTCCGTTAACCCAGGATGAGGATGTACTCGATACCTGGTTCTCCTCGGCACTGTGGCCATTTTCAACACTGGGTTGGCCGGAAAAAACACCGGAGCTGGAAAAATATTACCCCACCAGTGTACTGGTTACCGGCTTTGATATTATTTTCTTCTGGGTTGCACGCATGATCATGATGGGCATCAAATTTATGGGTGATGTCCCCTTTCGTGAAGTCTATGTGCATGGGCTGGTGCGTGATTCTGAAGGACAGAAGATGTCCAAATCCAAAGGCAATGTCCTCGATCCGATTGATGTCATTGATGGTATCGACCTTGAAGCACTGGTCAATAAACGTACCCAAGATGTAATGCAAGCGCATTTGTCAGAACGCATTGAGAAGATAACCCGGAAGAATTTTCCCGAGGGTATCCCGCCTTATGGTTGTGATGCGCTGCGCTTTACCCTTGCATCACTTGCCACTACCGGACGAGATATTGTTTTTGGCCCCGGTCGCATCGAAGGTTATCGTAACTTCTGTAATAAATTATGGAATGCTACACGTTATGTTCTGATGCAGGCAGAAGACAAGGATACCGGCATTGACAATGATGATGTTGAACTATCATTGGCCGACCGCTGGATCATTTCAAAGCTTCAACACCTTGAAGCCAGAATTGAACAACATATTGAGGGTTCACGTCTCGATTTACTGGCACATGAACTCTATGCGTTTGTCTGGGAAGACTACTGTGACTGGTACCTGGAGTTATCCAAACCCGTGTTATTTGACGAAAACACATCAGAACAGGCCCAACGAGGGACCCGTCAAACACTGGTACGTGTACTGGAAACGATTCTAAGGCTAAACCACCCCATTATTCCATTTATCACTGAGGAATGCTGGCAACGTGTGGCACCCCTGGCTGGTAAATCGGGGCCTAGTATTATGCTGCAACCATACCCTGAACCTGATGAATCCAAAATTGATAAAGATGCTGAAGATGAACTCGAATGGGTGAAAATATTTATCAGTGGTGTACGCCGCATTCGTTCTGAACGGGATATTGACCCACGCAAATCATTGGCAGTAAAAGTCAAAGGCGGCTCAGAACTCGAGCAAACATGGTTGAACCGGAATACACTTTATTTGAAAGATATCGGACGAGTTGAATCCATTACAACAATCGATGAAGCACCCGATGATGCAGTCATAGCACTGGCGGGCGAGATGACCCTGTTGGTACCCCTGGCTGACCTGATCGATCCACAGGCAGAACTTGCCAGACTGGAAAAAGAACTGGAAAAACTGAGAAAGAACAGCGACAGCATTGCCAAAAAGCTGGAGAATAAAAACTTCGTTGATCGCGCGCCAGCAGAAGTTGTTGAAAAAGAACGTGAACGGCTGGTAGAGAATAATGTCTCAATCGAAAAGCTGGAAGAGCAATATCAGCGTATTAATAAGTTAAACCAGTGAAATTAGCCCAGTAAACAAGATTATGTTTCATACAGTAAAAGAAGATATCAAGGTTGTTTTTGAACGCGATCCGGCCGCACGTAGCGCCATCGAGACCTTGACGACCTGCCCGGGCCTGCATGCGATATTACTGCATCGTTTAAATCACTGGCTGTGGAAAAAGAAACTTTATTTGTTCGCTCGAGTATCGGCACATTTTGCTCGTTTCCTGACTGGTATTGAAATTCATCCCGGCGCAACGATTGGTCAACGGTTCTTTATTGATCACGGCATGGGCATTGTCATCGGCGAGACCGCAGAAATCGGCAACAACTGCTCAATCTATCATGGGGTCACACTCGGTGGTACCACATGGAATAAAGGCAAACGTCACCCGACCCTGGAAGATGATGTTGTTATCGGTGCCGGTGCAAAAATACTGGGGCCTATTACGATTGGTAAAGGCTCACATATCGGTTCCAATTCGGTGGTTGTCAAGAATGTACCAGCAGCATCTACTGTTGTCGGTATTCCCGGCCATGTCGTCACCGACAAGGAAAGAAAAACCAGGCGCGATGAGCTGGCAGAGAATGTTGGCTTTGATGCCTATGCCGCCGCAGACATGCCGGATCCGGTTTCCAATGCCATCGATGGTGTCCTCGATCATCTACATGGCATGCAGAAACAATTGGATGAAATAGAGAAAAAACTCAAAGAGAAAGAATAGACGAGTTCAAAATATATTCATTATGATCTCGGCATTCTCTTTATCTTTGACATTTCAAGTGCTGGCCTTAACATCAATAACCATATTTTAATCCAGAGGTTTTACATTTAATGCTGATTGTCATATCGCCGGCAAAAACGCTTGATTTTGAAACGGCGCCAATCACGAATGACTATTCTCAACCCGGGTTTCTGAAAGAATCCAGGCAACTTGTCTCGCAACTGAAAAAACTGACGCCCACTGAGGTATCATCTTTGATGAAAGTCAGTGACAAGCTCGGTGTCCTTAATTTCCTTCGTTTTAATGAGTGGAAAACACCTTTTACGCTGGATAACTCCAAACAGGCTTTATTGGCGTTCAAGGGTGATGTCTATACCGGGATTGATGCCGGGACATTTAGCAATCAGAACCTGAAATTTGCACAGAAGCATTTAAGAATATTGTCTGGTTTATATGGTGTGTTAAAGCCGCTTGATTTGATTCAGGCCTATCGACTGGAAATGGGTGTGAAGTTTGAGAACAAGAAAGGCAAGGGCCTGTATGAATTCTGGGCATCAAAACTGACTGATCAGATCAATCAGGATCTTAAGGACAGTAAAAGCAAACATCTGATTAACCTGGCATCTAATGAGTATTTCAAATCATTACAGACAGGCGATATTAATGCCGAAATCATTGTGCCGGTGTTTAAAGATTATAAAAATGGCAAATATAAAATCATCAGTTTCTTTGCCAAAAAGGCACGTGGACAGATGAGTGCGTATATCATAAAGAACAAGCTGAAGGATCCAGAAGACATTAAAGATTTTAATGTTGATGGTTATAAATTTAATAAATCAGCATCCAGTGAATCTAACTGGGTCTTTCAACGACGGCAAAACTGATAAAAAGATGGTTTTCCGGTGCAGAATGCGATAAGTTCCACCTGTTAGCAGTTTTTGTAGCGGTTTCGGTTAGCTCTTCGCAGTGTATAGCAGCAAGCATTCCGTCATACTTCGTAACATTATGCATGCTAATACATTGTTTATTTTTTAATTAAAGGGGTAACAAGAATGGCTACGGGTACAGTAAAATGGTTTAACGACAGTAAAGGTTTTGGATTTATCACACCAGATGATGGCAGTGCCGATGTATTTGTTCATCATAGTTCTATCAACGCTGAAGGATTCAAGTCTCTTGCTGAAGGTCAGGCTGTAAGCTTTGACGTCGAGATGGGAGCTAAAGGTCCAAGCGCATCTAACGTGACTGCACAATAGAAAAAACCGGACAGTTTCTGGTATTAAAAAAGCCTCGCAATGCGAGGCTTTTTTTATGCGCGGAATATAAGGGTCAAATATCGGCCTAGGCGGCCCTGGCGCTGCTGTTGCTGAGGAACTCTATCCTGTTTCCACCCTGCTCTTTCGCCAATGTTAATGCCTTGTCTGCTATATCTATTATCTTGAAAATATCTACTTCACCACCCGAACCAGGCTTGCTTTCTGTGATTCCAATACTGATTGTAATGCCTATCAATCCATCATCCCCACCAGTCTCAAAAGTTTCTCCCTCGATAACTGATCGTAATCTTTTTGATACAAACAGGGCTGGTTCAATATCTGTTTCAGGGAAGAGACAAATGAACCTGTCATCATCACGTGCAATTACATCAATCACTCTCAGATCGTCTTTGAGGCTTTCTGCGGTTTCCTGAAAGATTTCATCACTAATCTGGTTTCCATATTTTTCTTTTATTTCCTTATAGCCATCAATTTCTATAACTGCACAACAAATTGCTCTTCCATAGCGTATCGCTCTGGCTAACTCACCTTGAAATAAATCATTGAAGTGTTTTCTGGTAAAAAGCTGGGTTGATTCGTCCGTGATGGCCATCAGTTGCATCCTCAGGTAAGCATCGTACTGCTTCTTTACCAGTTTCCTGACATATATATAAACTGACACTAAAAAAATAATAACAACAACAAAACCGGTTGCAGCAATAATACCTGGATCTGCAAGCTTCTGATCGTAAATGATGATTCCGGCAGCAACGATAAAAACAGGTATCAGGAAGAAGATGCCTATCTTCTGGGCAATTGAAAACTTAAGCCCGGGTTGAGTTGCACTTTTATCGCTATCAGACAAAAAGATTCTCCTGTCGAAGGAAAATTGAATCAGTATTTCAGGCCTTAATTGTTATCAACAAACAGTAAGGTCACTGAAGCGTAACAAAACTACTATAAATATCTCTTATTCTGGCCTGATTGTAAAATATTATCTCCACAACATTATCACCTCAACGAGCTATTATGGATATTCTTGTTACTCTTCGGCCCAGTTTCCAGCTTTTTCTACACAGGCACGTATTTTCTCAGCACGTAGAGCAGGATCGCCCGTGATATTCACGTTCGGGTTGCGATTTTCGTCCAGAAGCAGTTCTACAGTTGCATAGACTTCTTCAGGTTTACCGTTTTTCGCCAGCCAACAGTCTGCCGCGTCTTCTGATAATGAGAAGGCAAGCCCCAGCCTCCATACACATACCAATTGCTTTCTATAAGCCGGGAAAAAGGCCAGATCTTCAGAAAACTTTAAGCAGAAGGTTTTGCTAACAGTTTGGCTGTACTTATGGTGCAATATACTTGTTGGTTTCCCCGATTTAGTACATATATTTAAGGAAGATCTGATTAATAATAAGCAGTGGTAAAACTATGAAAAATATCTCCCAAAGAATGATTATTCTCCCGCTGATTGTTCTTACAGCCCTGGCACTGGTTATTTACAAAGTAAAGTCCAGATCACCTGTCGAACACGAGGTTCTGCAATTTCCTGTCAGGACAGTGGAAATTATTACACTTGAAAAACTTCCTTTCCGTGCACGTGCAATTGCCTACGGGAATGTAGAACCTGCTGTTTTACTGGAGGCCAAGGCAGAGGTTAGTGGCAAGATCAGCTACATCCATCCCCTATTGAAAAAAGGTGGCAGCCTGTCCAAAGACACAGTAGCTTTACGTATTGAACCAACCATCTTTGAATTTTCTCTGGATCAAAGTGCAGCAGGATTAGCAGGTAGCCAGTCTTCTTTAACACAACTGGAAGTTGAGGAAAAAAGTACCCGTCGTTCCCTTGAGATTGCCAGTAAGAATTTACAGATTGGCCTGACAGAGTTAGACCGATTACGCAGTATCCGGGAGAAAAAACTGATTGCCCAGTCAGTTGTTGATGTAGAACAACAGAAGGTTTTTCAACTCCGCCAGCAGGTTGAAGATCTACAGGGAAGACTGACCAGCTATGTCAGCCGTAAGGCCGTAACCCAGGCACAGATCAAACAATCTGAAACCCGGCTTGCGCAAAGTAAAGACACGCTGGGGCGTACCGAAATTCGCTTGCCTTTTGATGCCCGTATCGGTGAGGTTTCAGTTGATAAGGGCGAATTTACTACTGTCGGTAATATTTTGTTTGAAGCGTCGGGCATAAAGGCCGTTGAAATAAATGCCCAGCTACCAACGCGTCAATTTCGCCCATTGATGATGGGACGTAAGCTGATCTTTGACATGCAAAACCCGGCAGATTTACAGTCGGCACTTTTCAAAATGCAACTGGAAGCAAACGTCAGGCTGGTCGGCTTCGATGGGAGTATTGCAAGGTGGCAAGGTGAGTTGTTACGCATTGGCGAATCCATCGATCCCAACCGCGATATGATGGATCTGGTCGTTACTGTTAATAACCCTTATGAAGGCATTATTCCCGGGAAACGTCCTCCGCTGCTAAAGGGTATGTATGCATCTGTGGAATTCCTTTCACCTGCCCGGGAGATGTTGGTTATACCGAGAAAAGCCATGCATCAGGGACGTGTCTATGTTGCCAAAGAAAATAATCAACTGGAGATTCGTTCGGTAAAGGTTCTTCACAAACAGGGAGAATTAGTGGTTATCGAAAGTGGTATCGAAGAAGGTGAAAAAATTATTATCACTGATGTCATTCCTGTGATCGAGGGCTTACCACTTAAAACTATCCTGGCAAGTGAGTATCAAAAGCGAATGGCTGAAGATGCCCTGGGTATCAGAGGCCATATGCAATGATTCGCTATTTTGCGGCCCATCCCACCTTCAGCAATATATTGATGATGGCTATTATTGCCATTGGTTTTGCTTCCTTGAGTGGGCTGAACAAGGAGTCCTTTCCACTACTCAAGCCGAGCAAGGTACAGGTTACGGCGGCCTATCCTGGCGCCAGTCCTACCGATGTTGAGGATGGTATCTGTAACCCGCTGGAAGATGCCACCGATGGCATCAGTTTTTTAAAAGAACAGGATTGTGATGCCCGGGACAATATCGCCATCTTCACCCTGGAAATGCAGGAAGAAGGAGATATTCGTGAATTTACTGATGACATTAACACTGCCGTCGACGCCATCCAGAACTTTCCGGATAATGTTGAAGATCCGGTCATCAAACAATTGGGGCGGACTAATGCGGTTGCCAATATTGCCATTACTTCAGACAAACTGACTTTCACTGAATTAAAGGCCCTGGCGGAGTATTACCGCAACCGCCTGTTGGTCATGCCAGAAATTCCCATCGTCAGCATAGAAGGATTTTCTACACATCAGCTTCAGGTATTAATCCGTCCTGATACTCAACAAAAATATAATCTTAGTGTCCAGGATATTTCCAACTTGATCGCATCACAGGCACTGGAATTGCCAGCCGGGATATTGGAAGCAACAGAAACTTACTACCAGCTCCACTTTGATAATGTCCGAAAAACTGCCGACGAATTGGCCGATCTGGTCATCATCAATACCCCTGAAGGCGGGGAGATCAAACTGGGTGATATTGCCAGAATCGAGGATAAATTTGAGAAGCCTGAAGAGCGCGTTGAGCTAAACGGCAAACCTGCTGCCCTTTTGAAAATCAGTAAGAACACCATTGATGACACACTTAAAGTTTCTGATGCACTGGCTGCATTTGTCGAGCAGGAAAACAGGATCCTGCCTCAGGGAACGCGACTGACCATTGTCAATGATGGCTCCAGACTTGTACGTGACCGTCTGCAACTGTTATTAAAAAATGGTTGGCAGGGACTGATACTGGCAACCCTCACACTACTGGTATTTTTCTCATGGCGTTACACCTTCTGGATTGCCCTGGGTCTGCCGATCTCGTTTTTAGGTGGGCTTGCCATGATGGTGATATTCGGCGTGAGTATCAATATGATCTCAATGGTCGCCTTGCTGATGGCAATTGGTATTTTGATGGACGACGCCATCGTGCTGTCCGAAAGCATTGATCACGAACACCGAAAAGGAAAACCTCCACTAGAGGCAGCCATTGATGGCACAAAAAAAGTCCTGCGAGGTGTGCTTGCTTCCTATCTCACTTCCGCCTTTCTATTTGGCAGCCTGTTGCTGATGAAGGGTGATATGGGTCAAATACTGGGCGTGTTACCTGTTGTTCTACTCTCGGTTCTGACCATCAGTTTGATTGAAGCCTTTCTGGTATTACCGCATCACCTGAAGAATTCGTTACAAAATACGCAGCAAAAAACACTGCCCAGATGGCGACAAAAATTTGAGGACCGTTTCCACCAGCTTCGACATACCGTTGGAGATTTGACTCAAGTTGCTATGCGATATCGCTATATGACTGTTGGTATTGCCCTGGCGATGCTGGTTTTCTCCATTGGTCTGATTGCAACAGGCACGGTGAAATTCAAGGCATTCCCTGATCTGGAAGGTAATATTCTTGAAGCCAGAATTCTATTGCCTCAGGGAACACCATTGGCAGAAACAGAACGTATAGTGGATATTCTCCTCGATGCCCTGGATCAAACCAGTCAGGTTCTCAATCAAAACGAAACAGAAGAGCTGATTAAAAACGTACAGCTTACATACGGCAAACATGGTGATGTACCGGAAAATGGTTCACATTTAGCGAGCATTAATGTTGATCTGCTTAACACCGAAAAACGTAATACCAGGATTCAGGAACTGGTTCAGCTTTGGAAAGAAAATGCTGGCGAAATCCCTGGCGTGGTCAGTATTCAATACAAAGAACCCCGTATTGGTCCGGTTGGCCGCGCCATTCACATTCGCCTGAGTGGGCAGGACATGGATGAGCTATCAAAGGCATCGTGGGGTGTACAAAACTGGCTTAGAGGTTACCAGGGCGTAAATAATTTACTGGATGATATTCGGCCAGGGAAACCAAAGTACAGCATCAGGCTCAGACCAGGTGCTTTGGTAGCGGATATCGACTCTCGCAGTATCGCCTTGCAGCTAAGGGCTGCTTACCATGAAGTTGAAATCGATGAGATTTACCGGGGACGTGAAGACTATGAGATTGTTGCCAAGCTGGACAGCCAGGCACATCATGAATTATACGATTTTGACAATTTCACCGTGTTTTCCGAAACAGGACTGGCAATTCCCCTGGCTAGCGTTGCCATCATTACCGAGGAGCGTGAATTTGCACGAATCGGACGTATCAATCACCAACGTACCGTCAATATTTATGGTGATGTAGATGCAGACATTGCCAATACTTCAGAAGTCATTACAGGATTACAAAAGCATTTTTTAAGTACATTGCAAGAGCGCCATCCTGGAATAACTTTCGCGTTAAAAGGCGAAGTCGAGAATGGCATGGAAACCAGGTTATCCATACTAAGAGGCTTCGGGCTGGGTGCGTTTGGCGTATTTCTTTTGCTTAGCCTGATATTTCGTAATTATCGAGAACCGCTGATCATTATGATCAATATACCTCTGGCGCTGATTGGTGCTATCTGGGGTCATTTGATTATGGGCCTGGATTTTACCCTGCCGAGCATGATTGGTTTTGTTTCCCTGGCTGGTGTCGTGGTCAATGATTCCATCTTGTTGGT
>QNEM01000016.1 GCA_003645215.1 Gammaproteobacteria bacterium | reverse complement strand
TACTGGATAAGGAGAAAACCTTTAAAGGCCTGACAGAGCATCATGAGGAACGGGAGGAAGAGGCCATGCTGGAAGAACTGGATGAAAAACTGGATGCAAAATATATTAAACAGCTGGCTTCGGATATTAAATATACATGGGCTGAGGTAATGGGTGGGATTAAGCATATTTCCACCTTGAGCAGGCAGGCCGATTAGATACTATAATTAAACGCAGAAATAAATAAAAAAGGGGAACAGTGATGGTTGAAACAAAGAAAAAAGTTAGTAAGAAAAAGACAGCAAAAAAGAAAACGACAATAAGAAAGAAGGCCGCGGTAAAGAAAAAGACAAGCACCAGAAAGAAAACTGCTACGACAAATCGTAAGACCGCTGCTACAAGCAGACATGCCCTGACGGACAGGCTGAAAAAGGACTTGAGTGCCACGAAAAAAGCATTAAACGTAGCCAGGATCGCCGCCAGGGAAGAATTAAAACTTGTCAGGGTCGCCGCTAAAGATGAGGTTGCAGTTTTAAAGGATCAACTGGCAGAAGCTCTAAAACGTGAAAAGGGTCTTCTCAAACTCAGTGAACAAAAGGCCAGGAAAATGTTTGCAGCAGGAGAGCGTTGGGAGAAAAAGCAACTCGCCAAGATCAAAAAGGCTGCGGCCAGGGCCCGTAAAAAGAAATAACATATCTGTAAGCATTGATACTGCGGGTGCAGGATGCACGTGAGCGGTTTCACACCTTTATTCTGGTGAGAGTACTGCCGGGCATGCTGATTCGCTAAAGTCCGTAGTAAAAGTGGAGTGGGTGTCTCTAACAGATAATAAAGAGGATAATGATATCTATCCCTGGGGAAAGAGTTACGGGAAAAGTAGTATTAATGCGATAATGACTACTGTAAGAATTAGTAAATTAGTGATCGTTGAAAATAAGATACGTTTCAATAACAGTATTTTCATGCTTTTTGAATCATTAATTACCGGGAAAGGTTCTCCCTGTGGAACAGGCACTGACAAGAAATTGCATAAAGGTTCCCAGCCCTGTGTAATCTCATAGATTAATAGCTGTTTTTCTGGAACAGTTCTTTTTACCTCCTCAATATGATCTATAAATATATTCTTTGTGAAAGCCTCGTCTTCAAATTTACCGTGAAATGTTCCATCCCAGATAATTTTAGTAATCATTCTCTTCATATTGCGAGTGGCAGGAAATAAGCAGGCTAATATTTTGTTCCTTGCTTTTGTCATTGCATAAATTGTTTCGTAGGTACTTCTATACCATTCATCTGGATCCCGGACAGTTAGTACTACCTTCGCATCAGGATAGTGTTCATGTAATTCCTTATAGAATGCACAAGCTGGCCAGTCTGCTGTTGCCTGATAACCATCAAAAACATCGTCCCAGTCTACCTGTTTTTTCAGTCCCGCATTAAGCCAGACCCTGCTTTTTTCTGGATGCTCCATGATTTCTGACATGTGATAACATTTTTCAAAGCCCAGTCTTTCAAGCGCAAAACGTAAGGACCCGGTACCTGTCCTGCCAAACCCAGCTCCAATTACCTTGATAGCCATGTTAATTATTGTTTATTGGACTGGTATCGCTATTTTTTTCAGGGCACTTTCAATCAGGGTGTTTTCAAAGGTTTTATTATCTTCATATGACTCACCGAAGGTTAGATCCCATAGCTTTTTCTCTTCCATACAAAGATAAAAGAAAACCTTTTCATGCCAGGGTTTAAAAGATTCGTACGCATGGCGGAATAACTGTTCTTTTATATCATCGGGATATGTCATTTTACCTTCCGGGTTTGACGCCATCTGCATCTGATGAATTTTGCTTTGTATACCATAGCTTCTGATTTTTTTGATAACAGGTTTTGGAAAGGTTAGTGAACCAAAAGAAACAAATACAACTTCATCAGTATGGAACTGATCAATTACATTCTTGATTAGTGCCTGATAATTATTTTGCCATCCTTTATGGACTACCATTGGGTGCAGATGAAATCCAACTTTTATACCTTTATCTGCAACAGAGCGGGCAGCATTCAGACGCTTGGTCAAATTTGGCGTTAGATGTTCTTCATTATCAATAATAATGTCAGGGTTTAATGACCATGAACATACAATATTATCCGGAACATCTGACAGCAGTAGATAATCCACATTTTTCGATTTTGTTTTAAATTCCAGTAAGACATTTGGCCATTTCCTGGCAAAACGAAATAAATCATCAAGAATGCCATTGGTGTTACCCCACATCAGTGCATCTGAAGATTGCCCCGTTCCGATGTGGTAATGTTTATCTGGATCCAGTTCTATAGCATCCAGTTTTTTACCGAAATGTTTATCGAACAGTATGTTGTCATCGGTATACATTGTCTGGATACTGCAGTAACTGCATCCAAACCCGCAGTTTTTAACCGCATCGATAGTTTGTAGATTGCAACATAATGTTGCATTGGAATAAACAGGACATCTTCCAAATATTTTGATGTCCGCTGTTTGCTGTAATGTAGTTATTTTTTGATTTCGATAAGATGGATTCTTTGCAAGCCTGCCAGAATAATCATTTTCTTTTTCTCGTAACTTAAGCAGCAGTTCTTCAAGTTTGCTGAATGCCCATTTTTTAAACTCACGTCCTGTCAGGTCCGATGATAGTCTCCAATGGTGCCAATTTGATATGAGACTTTCCTCATTCCAGGTGCACAGATCAATGGCAGACTCAATAAATATCCTCAATTCTTGTAATGTAAAACGATTTTCAACTGCGATATTTCGGGTTGCTATTTGATTAGCTTTATCCAGTTTATCAAAAAGAGTTAATTCCAGAATATTATCGAACTTGTCCAAATAGTCAGAACTCAAGCTTAACCTCCTGCCAGATACAGATCTTTAGCTATACTGCAGTCAGTCCAGGCAACTTTCCAATTCTGAATATTGTTCTTCGTATTCATTCCAGATTGCCTGTTTATCCATCTTTTCCTCAATTTGCCTGTATTCATTCTCCAGGGCGATTTTATCATCATCAGATATTCCACTTTCTGCCATTGGATAAAGGATATTATCTTCTTTGAAAATATGCTGTTTAAGTGTTTGAGAATAAGCACAGGCATTATCACACAGGGTTTTCAGATCATTATTAGCCAGGGCATCTTTCATATTCTGGGTATAAACTCTTCCCTGTTCATGATCAGATAGCATGACGGGCAATGGGTTACAGTGAGATAGAACGCCGGGTGCCTGCAAATATTTAAATAATACATCTTCCTCTTTCGCGTGATGATAGGTATCCGTAAATATCTGGACGAAGCTGATAAAGTCCTGCGCCTTCTGCAGAAAAAGATCCTTATTATCGTTTGTCTGACTAAATTCGACATATCTTTCCATCAAATCGAGATACTTCAAAATCAGTTGATGCTCATTCATTAGTTCATGAGTTACTTGCATTTAATAAAAATCCTTAAGTTCCATATTCAATATTGTTGTCCAGATCCAAACAGATAGTGATTATCTATCAACTACTTAGAACAATACTTGATCTAGATCATTTGTTACCGGTTTATCGTTACGGTTGATTTATACACAGGGGGGGCTCAAATTATTCTTTGCTTACTCTCTGTTTTTCACTTAATTGGCGCAATGTTTCAATAATCACACTTGAGTTCTTTTCACCCAGACCTTGATCAATACAGCGTTGGAACAATTCTGTTGCTGCTGCTGAGGTAGGCATATCCATGCCATTTTCTGCAGCAAGTTGAAGTGCATAGACAGCATCTTTATGACGCCAGCGTGTTGAAAAATAAACATCATCATGCTCTCCCTGCACCATACGATCAGTAAGGTATTTAACATGAGGACTTGCCACTGCACCCTTACCAAGTGCGTAGGCTACCTTTTCCAGATCAAGACCTGCATGCTCAGCCAGGACAAGACCTTCCGCTAGCGCTGTTGCCTGCGCAGCGCCGATGAGATTAACGATTAATTTATAACTTGTTCCCGCACCCACCGAACCAAAATGAATAACTTCCTGTGCAAATGCCGCGAATAATGGCTGCAATGCGTCCAAGGTCTCCGTATCGCCTCCAGCCAGAACTCTCAGCGTACCTGCCTTTGTGCCGTCAGGCCCACCTGTCACCGGACAATCTGCAAAGCGGATCCCTGCCAATTGCAGTGCCTCATTTAACTCCAGTATCCAGGCGTGTGATAATGAAGAACATTCAATGGCGATCACACTGCTCTTATAGTTACCGCTCGTTACACCATTACTACCTAACCATACCTCGCGTGAGTCAGCATCATCACCAACCATGGAAATTATAAAATCTGCCCCGGCAACAGCCATCGCAGGTGTTTCTGCAAACTCGGCACCAGCCTCCAGTAATACTTGTGTCTTGGCTTTGGTACGGTTGTTAACAGTGACTTGATGGCCTTTTCCAAGAAATTTAAGAACCATCTCTCGACCCATAATTCCTGTGCCGATAACAGTTATGTTGGACATGATGCTATTCCTCGTTAACTTTTTGTCTGGTATTTTAGTTATGCGAAAATAATCAACTCATAAATTCTTCAGTGTAACGTTGTGAATATTCCTGATAGAGTTTCTCTGACTCAGGACCAGTGCCTTCGCAAAGTCGGATGGTGTCCCACTCTTCCTTAGGGAACTTTACGTAGAGAGGAAAAGTTCTATGGATTCCAATGAGTTCATCGCGGCTGAGTTGCGGCATGTCCATGGTTGGAGAAAGACGATAATCTTCGGCGATATCTTCTTCTTCAATATAACCTTCCAGTTCACAGACTTCACGCAAGGTACAACCCCGGTAAGGGCTAAAGAAACTTACCATCACACCTGAAACATTGATCTCCCTGTCCAGTTCGATGGTATCGAAAATCATTTCCCGTGTTTCCGTAGGAAAGCCAATGATGTTGTTTGCACTCACACGGATATCACTGTCTGCCAGCATCTCAAAGGCCTTGATAATCCGTTCATTGGAAACATTACGGCCCAGCATTTTTTTACGAAGTTCAGCATTACCACTCTCGAGGCCAATACTGATACCTTCACAACCTACTTCACTTAGCATATCAACTTTTTCTTTTGAGATAGATTCTGGTCTGGCCTCTACCCAGAAGGGCAGCCCAACCTTGGGGTAGAGCGATATAAATTGTTCTATCCTTTTACGATTAGTCGTAAGAAAACTCTCTGCGACCAGATAGACGAAAGATAGATTGTATTTTTCTTTCTTTTCTACCATCTCATCGATGAGTCTGGGAATATCCTGTTCCCGGTAATAGCCTCCAACCGGGCTGTACAATTGGTCGAAACCCGAGTTGATACAATAGGTACAGGTATAGGGACAGCCACGGTTCATTTCAAATGTGCCGGTCACAGAGATTTTTCCACCCATCGGCTTCATAAAACGACGCTCATCATAAATATCCCAATCCTGGAAAGGTAGTTGTTTCATTGGAATACCAGCCCTGATGGGGTTTTTATAAAGTTTGCCATCTTGTTTGATCCAGATATTTGGAATGGTGGTGATATCTTCGCCACTACGCATTTTGGTACAAAGTTCAGTTAGTGGTTCTTCCCCCTCACCAACGCAAACCATATCAACGGCATCCTGACGAGTGATGATATCGGCGGCAAAAGTCGCATAGGCACCACCAACAATTGTCGGGATAGAGGTGTGCTTGACTGCTTTAAGTAATTCCAGACCCAGGGGCCAGGTGATTTCAACACATGAAAGACCGATAAGATCCGGTTTATATGATTCAACCAACTTGACAAAGTCTTCTACCACATCACCTTCTTCTGGAATAATCCCGAAATCTTTAAAATCTGTCTTCTTCACTTGTAAGACGCTGGCACGTGCATCATCTCCACTCTGCTCAGCTGTTTTATAAAATGTTGTGTCAAATAGTTGTACATCTATTCCTTCATTCTTCAACGAGGCAGACAATATACCAATACCTGCTGTGACCAGGGTGTCCAGCATCGTGTTACAGTTAATAAGAAGAACTTTAAAATCTTTCATGACATTTCTTTCTCTTTTATTGTGATATGTTTATGGGTGATTGTTTTGACAAGGTCTTCAATCCAGTCGTAACCTTCTTGAATATTTGGCGTGACTTCCACCACGGGATATTCGAATATAATCGTGCAGTTTGTGTTTTGTGCCAGCACTATCTCCAGTGTCTGTTCTATATCTATCCATCCCTCTTGCGAAGATTGGGATGGATGTAGTGGTATGTGATCGTGTACTTCACAGCGTGTATTCCATAAGTGCATCGATCGGGCATGAGGAGCCAGTATTGCGATATCATCGAAATAGTCGCGCTTGTGCATTTGAGCACCGAACATGGTATGACCGGTATCGATACAAATGCCCAGTTCCTTGTGCTGTGAGACAAGCTCTGCAAACTCCTCAGGATGATTAAATGTCCGGGTATAGGCAGCAAATTCAATATTTATGGGAACGCGATAGTTCCGGCTCAAAGCAGCAAAACGTTCACAGGTATCCTTCGCTAATTGTTTGGCCTTGATTGGATCAGACGTATCGGTCTTGCCGTAGGTGAGATGAGTGACGACATAATCTGCACCCCAGTTTTGTGCATGTTGTAACGTATCTTCTATAAGCTGGAATGAAAGATCACGTAACTCCGGTTTTTCATTAAGGAAAAAACAGGTAACACCAGAGAAGGGGAAGAACAAGGGTCTGGGCATAGGCGCATGAAAGCTTAATCCTTTATATCCATTTACTACCAATTCTTCATGAGTTTTTTTAAGCTCGGTCATGTCATTCTGGGCATAATCAAAAAATTCCACATGCCCCAGACCACGGTGCAGATAGCTGGCCTCAGCGGAGTGAGGTAATGAGATGCTGTGTTCAACCATAAGAGACAGGCTCTGATTTAAAATTTGTTTCAAGACAGAGTTCTATATCGACCAGATTGGTGTTGAAGGCAGATCCGCCACCTATGTCACCGGTAAAGTCAGGTGTTGTATGGTTTGGATTACGACCATCCGGATATTGAAACCCCCACCACAGACCGGAACTGGCAACAACACCCTGTTTTACAGTTTCACTTACTTCAGCCTGAATATGGCAATCCCCCCTGTCGTTAAATATGCGAACAAGCGCACCATCTGTTATAGCCCTGGGAGCGGCATCTGCAGGATGGATAATCAATCTGGGTTTATTGCACCTTGAGTTACGCTTTACATGCTGTGCGTAATTTGAATTTAGTGAAGATTGATCTGAAGCTGTGAGAAAGAAAAGGGGATATTTGTCAAACAGATCAGGAGTCGCCTCTTTACTCTCTTTTGGTGGAATATAATCGGGTAAGGGATCAAATCCGTCTTCCTGCATACATTTGGAATAGAATTCGATACGGCCGGAGGGTGTTGGGAAATAACTTTTTTCTACCAGTGAATGTGCACCTTCAAGATTTGCTTCGCACCAACCCTGTTCAATTAATTCATCGAATGTAACCCCTGCCAGTGCGGGGTGATCAAGTTCGAGAATATCCTGAATAATATCCCAACTGCTTTGTTGAAAGCACTCATCTCTAAATCCCATCGCATCGGCAAGCAAATTAAATGTATCGAGATTTGATCGACATTGCCCATGTGGCTCGATTGCCGGACAGTTTAACTGTACGCTGAAGTGATAATAAGAGAAAAACAGATCTGCGTACTCGAATTGGGTTGTTGCAGGTAAAACAATATCCGCATATCGGGCGGTATCTGTCAGATACTGCTCATGTACAACGGTAAATAAATTATCCCTTTGTAATCCCTTTCTCAAGTTGTTCTGATTGAACATGACTGCAGCCGGATTGCCATTAAAAACATAAAGCGATCTGATCCGGGCTTTTTCATCATTAAGCAACCGACCTAGATTAATCATGTTGTACTTAACAGGTGGATTAGGCCGTAGTTCATTACCTTCCAGTGATGACACATCGACAGGAAAAATGGTACTTGTAGGAAAATATAAACCACTGCCTTTATGAGCCCATGCACCAACAAGTGCTGGCAGGCAAGCAATAGTTCTTAATGTCATTCCACCATTACTATGTCGCTGGCAACCAGGACCGACATAAATAAATGAAGGTTTTAGGTCGGCATACATGTGGGCAAGTTTTCTTATGTCTTCCGTTGGGATGTCTGTCAGGGTTTCCACATATTCCGGCGTATACTTATTAACCCGCAGCTTCAGATCATCAAGACCAAGTGTATGGAGTTTGACGAACTCCTTATCGTAAAGTCCTTCCATAATAATGATATGCATCATTGCTAGTGCCAGAGCCGCATCACTTCCCGGTCGGGGTTGTAAGAAAACATCTGCCGATTCTGCTCCTTTTATCTTTACCGGATTTATTACGACATATTTTGCACCTTGCTTGAGTGCTTCTTTGAGGAAGATTTGATGATGAATATTGGTTGAAGTGGCATTAGTGCCCCAGGCGATGATTAATTTATTGTCACTAATGGCGCGGGGATCGGCCCCCATAGAAGTCCCCATGGTATATCGAAAACCGGTACGGCCAGCCTTGGTACAAATGGTTCGATCCAGTTGCAGGCTGCCCATGCGATTAAAAAAACGTTTCCCGGCAATCCGTCCATTCACAAGACCCTCGGTACCGGAACCGAAAAAAGGGAGGATACTTGCAGGGCTATCTTCATCAATGATGGTTTGCCAATGTTGCGTGATGGTTTCAATCGCTTCATCCCAGGAGATCTGCTCGAATTCGCCCTCGCCTTTAAGGCCAATACGTTTCATAGGATATTGCAATCTATCAGAGCCATAGATCCGTGTTGGTGATGCAGCGAATTTTCGGCAGATAAACCCTTGAGTAACCGGATGTTCAGGATTGCCATCTACTTTAATCAGCTTCCCGTCTTCTACCCGGGACAGCAGACTGCAACTATCGGGGCAATCGTGTGGACAGACGCTATGCACAACACCATAAGCTGGTGGTTTGAAATAATCTAATTTCTGTAATTTCACGTTCAATATTTTTATTCAGATTCAAACAACTAAACATTATCGGTCAACTACTTCAAATAGTTACTTGATCTAGATCAGGTGATACCTGATTCGTTAGTAAATAAAAGAAGCGTGGGCGATTTAGAAGAAGTCTAGTGTTTACGTGTATTGCTACAATATTTTTAAATCCGGGATATTTTTATGAACGGGGGAGGATATTATTTTTATAAATATAACAACGCAACAAGCCAATTGATATCAGTCAAAAAGCGATTGTTTGACTTATATCAAGTTCATTTTAGTTTCATACGCTATAGTCTTTTCTGTTAAAACCTATCTGGATAATCAGGGACAGGTAGAATTGTAGTTGGAAAATCTTAAAAAGATTCTAATAATGATTCTAAGTCAATGGCAGAAGGAGAAATTCCATAACAGAGAGGGTATTGTAATGAAATCCCCTCGTAGTTAGAGACGGGGTTACAAAACTGATATGTTCTTACCAGAAAAATATTTTTCTCTGTTCCGCTCATCTTGAAGATAGGGATGGATAAAGCCAGCGGTTCAGACACTGCCAAACAAACACTGGCGGATTATGTGAATACATTTGGTCAGGATATCAGGACACGTTATGGTAATCGTGTCCATAAGATTGCCATAGATGCAACATTTACCTGTCCCAATAGGGATGGCACTAAGGGACGTGGTGGTTGTACTTTCTGTAATAATGCTTCGTTCAGTCCCAACGGACTTAAACCTAAAACAATTTCTTCCCAAGTTGATGCAGGAAAAGCGGTCATTAAAAAACGTACCGGGGCCTTGCATTATATTGCCTATTTTCAGGCGTATACCAATACCTATGGTGATATAGATAAACTTAGATCGACATATGATCAAGCTCTGGCACAACAAAATATAGTGGGACTATCGGTGGGAACCCGGCCGGACTGTGTACCACAGCCTGTTCTTGAGTTATTAGCCGATTATCAGCAACAAGGTTATGAAGTGTGGCTGGAGCTTGGATTGCAATCGAGCTTTGATGTAACACTTAAACGTGTCAACCGTGGACATGACTATAAGGAATACTGTGACGCTGTAGATGCGGCACATAATTATGGTCTAAATGTGTGCACGCATCTTATGCTTGGTCTCCCCGGTGAAGGTAAATCACATGCCCTGACCACATTACAGCGTGTCATATCAAAAGGTGTCGCAGGCTTGAAAATACATCCACTACATGTTGTGAAAGGAACCCGTTTGGCAAATGAGTGGCGAAGAAATGAATATATTCCACTTGAATTTGATGATTATATTGAAACTGTATGTGACATGATTGAATTAACACCTACTGATGTGGTTTATCATCGCCTGACAGGAACAGCCCCGGATAAAATTTTGCTTGCCCCTTCCTGGTGTGGGAAGAAGTGGCAGGTACTGAATGCGATCAAGACAGAGTTTGAACGTAGAAATACCTATCAGGGGATATTTTCCGAGAGTATAAATGCATGTCGAGGCTAAGTCAGAAAATCGATTTGATATGCCCGGCAGGGAATCTTCCGGCGCTGCGGGCGGCAGTCGATAACGGTGCCGATGCAATTTACATTGGTTTTCGTGATGGTACGAATGCGCGTAACTTTCCCGGTTTGAATTTTAGTCATGAAGAAGCAAGACGGGGAAGAGATTACGCCAGACAAAACGGTGTCAGTATCTTTCTGGCAATGAATACTTACCCACAAGCTGAACAGTGGCAAGCGGCTATTCGGGCAATCAACATGGCCGCAGAAATCGAAGTGGATGCATTAATTCTTGCTGATCCCGGGCTAATGAATTATTGCAAAAAGACACATCCCGGGCTTAGGCTTCATCTGTCAGTTCAGGCTTCGGCTACAAACCGTGATGCCATTTGTTTTTATCATGAGAAATTTAATATTCAGCGTGTTGTTTTGCCGCGGGTGCTTTCTTTGTCACAAGTACGTCAGGTAATCAAGGAAGTTCCTGTCGAAGTTGAGGTATTTGGATTCGGCAGTCTTTGTGTCATGGTTGAAGGCCGTTGTGCCCTTTCTTCATACGTGACTGGAGAATCACCGAATACTGCCGGGGTATGTTCTCCTGCCCATGCGGTACGCTGGAAAGAAACAGCAGAAGGACGTCAATCATACCTGAATAATGTATTGATCGAACGTTACAACAAGGATGAACCTGCAGGCTATCCGACGCTTTGTAAAGGTCGCTTCTATGTTGAAGATAATCTATATCACGCTATCGAAGAGCCAACCAGCCTGAATCTTCTGGAGTTATTACCCGATTTGATGGCCTGCGGGGTAAAAGCCATCAAGGTTGAGGGTCGTCAGCGCAGCAAGGCTTATGTTTCGCAGGTAACGCGTATCTTGCGTCAGGCGCTGGATGCATGCTTTAGCAATCCGGATGATTTCGTTCCCAACGCTGACTGGATTGCACAACTTAACATGTTGGCCGAAGGCAGTTGTCATACCCTCGGTGCTTACCACAGGCCATGGCAATGAAAATAAGTGTTGGTCCAATATCGTATTTTTGGGAACGGCAAAAGGTATTCGATTTCTATAAAGACCTTGAAGAATCAGCTGTTGATATCGTTTATCTGGGTGAAACTATTTGCTCGAAACGTAGAGAAGTGTCACTTGTAGATTGGTTGGAGATTGCAAATCAGTTAACTAAGGCAGGAAAAGAAGTCGTCCTGTCTACATTGACATTAATCGAAGCTGCATCGGAATTATCACTTCAGGGCCGCATCGCAAAAAATGGGCAATATACGGTAGAAGCAAACGATATGGCGGCAATACATAAACTGGGCGGACAACAGCCATTCGTAATTGGGCCTCATATCAATACCTACAATAGTGACACCCTTGAATTATTTAATGACATGGAGGCGTGCCGCTGGGTTATCCCTGTTGAATTAGGCAATGAGACAATCAGTAGGATGCAACAACATCGACCAGTCGGCATGGAAACAGAAATATTTGCGTTTGGTAATCTGCCCCTGGCATTTTCGGCTAGGTGTTACACCGCCCGCGCCCACAACAAACCCAAGGACAGCTGTGATTTTATCTGTCTGGATTATCCCGACGGGCTACCGATGTTCACCCAGGCAAAAGAACCGTTTCTAATACTGAATGGAATACAGACTCAGTCTGTTGCAAAACAAAATCTGGTTACATTGCTTGATGATGTTAATGAACTCGGGATTGATGTTATTCGGATCATGCCTCAATCAGAAGGCATGACAGAAATCATTAAAATTTTTTACAAGGTTCTGAATGGAAAGATGCAAGCAGAAACCGCATTGGAAAAGCTGGATGCATTTCAGTTATACGGCAAGTGTAACGGTTACTGGTTTGGTGAAGAAGGGATGATATGGATTGATAATTCTAGTAAACAGAAAGATAACTGTTGTGGTGCCTGAGGCTATCTGGAAAAAGATGAAGTAGAGGAATAATGCTGATACCTTTTATTAATACGACGTGCTTTATCAGCCAAATGCTTTGCCATTCTGGCGACAGGTGGCAACAATACATCATCAAAATGAGCATCCCAGTCATATTCCAGCGAATCCATAATATTCTTGATATGTACGCCGGTTTCAGTTTCTCCTTCAATATTCAAACTTCGTCTGAAAAAAAGTGTGTCAGGGTCTTCCTTTTGAGTGGCAAGTTTCCAGAAATCTTCCGTGTTGCCAGTGATGGTTACATTCGAAATTGTATCGGACGCTGATTTTAAATGACCTCCCTGAATCAGGAAATGGAATTGGGACTGAGCATCTTTTATGTTTATGCAAACAGATTTTCCTTCAAGTTCCCAAAGCCGTTTTTTCAGTTCCTGGCCACGTAACATATGGTTGATGCACCTGGATATTATTTGCGTATGAATTTCATCAGGGATAACACGCAGTGAAATGAGGAACGGTTTTTGTGCTAAATGCATTTATCAATACTTCTGTTGCGATGAAAACCATAAATATATCAGCTTTATACAGTTTTAACATGATCTGCATCAATAAGAGAAACTATCACTATGGCTTATAAAGATCTTCGGGAATTCCTTGCCTATCTGGAAAGAAAGGGTGAACTTAAACGTATTCATCATGAAGTGGATACAACCCTTGAAATTACTGAAATCTGTCAACGGACTTTGCGTGATAGTGGCCCTGCATTGTTATTTGAAAATCCCAAAGGTTTTGGTACCCCCGTGCTCGGTAATTTGTTCGGTACTGTACAGCGTGTTGCAGACGCAATGGGATGTGAATCGATATTGGAATTACGAAAGACAGGAGAAATCCTGGCTTTTCTGAAAGAACCTGGATGGCCAGGTGAAATTCGCGAGGCTATAGATAAACTACCTTCTTTCAGAAAATTATTGCATGTCACACCGCGTGTGATAAGAAATGCCCCCTGTCATGAAAACATCATTGAAGCCGAAGATGTTGATTTGTCTAGTCTTCCTGTACAAACATGTTGGCCGGACGATGCTGGCCCACTGATTACCTTTGGTCTGGTCATAACTAAAGGACCCTACAAGGACAGGCAAAATATCGGTATCTACAGACAGCAGGTGATTGCCCGGAATAAAGTGATCATGCGTTGGCTGCCTCATCGTGGTGGTGCGATTGATTATCAGGAATGGCAGGAAGCAAACCCTGGGCAGCGTTTTCCTTTGGCGGTTGCGATAGGAGCGGATCCTGCCACCGTGCTCGCGGCAGTTACGCCCATACCAGATACCATTTCAGAATTTCAGTTTGCCGGACTTCTACGCGGTGCACGAAGTGAAGTGACCGGCTGTCTATCTTCTTCACTTCAGGTTCCTGCAAGTTCAGAATTTGTATTAGAGGGCTACATCAATCCAGGAGAAGAAGCCGAAGAAGGACCGTTTGGAGATCATACTGGTTACTATAATACTCGCGGACAATTTCCCGTTTTTACGATAGAACGTATTACACATCGTAGTAATCCCATCTATCACAGCACCTATATGGGGCGTTCGCCTTATGATGAGCCTTCGATATTATCTATGGCACTGAATGAAGTCTTTATACCAATTTTACAGAAGCAATTTCCGGAAATTGTCGATTTCTATTTGCCCCCAGAGGCCTGTTCATATCGTGTCGCTGTTGTAAGTATAAAAAAACACTATCCAGGTCATGCCCGACGCATCATGTTTGGTATCTGGTCTTATCTGAGGCAATTTACCTATACAAAGTTTGTTATCGTTACTGATGATGACATTAATATTCGTGACTGGAAGGATGTCATATGGGCTATTTCCACCAGAGTTGACCCGGCACGGGACATTGATATACAGAAAAATACCCCGATTGATTACCTCGATTTTGCCAGCCCGGTAGCCGGGCTTGGGTCAAAACTTGGTATCGATGCGACAAATAAATCTTCAGCCGAGACCAATCGCCAGTGGGGGAAACGGATTGTTATGGATGATGATGTTGTAAAACGTGTTGATACTATTTGGGATCAGCTCTGGGATCGTTAATTTAACTTGTAAGTGCAACTCAATTACTCAGAATATAAAGGCAAGCTTCAATAACATTGATAGCTTCTATCAATACATGGTTATTATGAACCAATTCTGGTTCATTAATTGGTTGAATTCGACCAATAACTGTTTGTATTTTACCATTACCCAACGATTATTTTATTCAATTGGTGTTAGACAGTGTCTAATTTTGTTAATAAATATTTTAATAATTAATTTTTTGAAAATTTGTAACCATTTACTTGATCTTGATCAAGTAAATAAAGGTTCGGACTGTCAATAGAAAACTATGGCATATGCATTGCACGATTGTTGTTGTCCGATTATTTTGTCGGATGGTTATAACAAACTTTACTTATATATAAGAAGAGGAGAATTATCATGCATTGGGAAGATCCAGCATATTGTGACTTACGTTTAGGTTTTGAAGTTACCGCATACGTTTACGTACGCTAATTAGAAAACCTGTGTATCAAAGGGAGAGTGACTAGTCTTGCATTAGTCACTCTCCTTTCTATTTGTAACGAAATTATTAAATTAATGTAGTCCTTGTTTTATGAGCGAAACCATAACAGTAGCTGCAGACAATATTATTGAAATAAATCCCGTATATTTATTTCGATGGGAAGAGCCGCAAAAGGCTCATGTATTGCTATATCCCGAGGGAATTGTAAAAGTCAACGAAACGGGTGCTGCAATATTAAAACTTTGCGATGGAATCAAAACAGTTACAGAAATTATTTCTGAACTAAATGATAAATACAACACAGACGTAACAGACAGCGTCAATAAATTTTTGGAGGTAGCCTATGCCAAAGGATGGATCAGAATTAAGTCTTGATGGATTAGGTATCCCTATGTGGCTTACCCTGGAGATGACATACCGTTGTCCCCTGCATTGCCCATGGTGTAGTAATCCCCTCGATTTCGATAAATTTAAAAATGAGCTTTCGACTGAAGAATGGAAAAAGGTTCTACGTGAAGGTCGTGCCATGGGTGCGTTACAACTTGGATTCACAGGTGGTGAACCGATGTTACGCGATGATATCGAAGAACTTGTCGCCTATTCAACTGAGCTGGGTTATTACGCCAACCTAATTACTTCCGGTATAGGTTTAACACCTGAACGTTTAAAGACGATGAAGGATGGTGGCCTCAAACAGATCCAGCTCAGTCTACAGTCAAGTGACCGTGACATCACAAATAAACTTGTTGGTGCCGATGTCTATGATCAAAAAATAGAAATTGCTTATGAGATCAAGAGACAGGGGTTTCCAATGGTCTTAAATGTCCCGATATGCAAACAGAATATTAGACAGACCAGAGATATTCTAAAATTAGCTGAAGAGCTTGGTGTTGAATATATTGAGTTTGCCAATATTCAGTATTACAACTGGGCACTTTTGAACCGTGCAGAATTTTTACCGACCAGAGAAGAAATTGAAGATGCCGAAGCGGCAGTTAAGGAAACCAGGGAACGTCTGGGTAAAAAAATGGAAATATACTTTGTCATCCCGGATTATTTTGATGAACGTCCAAAGGCCTGTATGAATGGCTGGGGTGCTATTCATCTTACCATCGGACCAGATGGCGCAGCGCTTCCGTGTCAGGAAGCACGCGTTATCAAAGGGCTTGAATTCCCCAGTGTTCTCGATCACTCTCTGGATTGGATCTGGAATAAATCACCGGTGTTCAATGCATACCGAGGTGAGGACTGGATGAAAGAACCTTGCCGAAGTTGTGATGAGAAAGAAAAGGATCATGGTGGTTGTCGGTGTCAGGCTCTTTTATTGACTGGTGATGCTGCTAATACTGATCCTGTTTGTTCCAAGTCACCATTCCATCACTTAATTGAATCCAGTGTAGCTGAATCAATAAATGAACACAGAGTAGAACGACCACTTGTATTTCGTAGGAAAGGAGCCATTACAACAGACTTTCTAGAGACAACAGAGTGAAGCTTCCACATGAAAATCTGGAAACAACATTGCTTGCAGGAGTCATTCTGACTGTCACGCTATATGTATTGATTCGTGTATTCGCTTACGCAAACCCTGGTTAAGACCAAAGCAGTAATAGTAATGAGTAGTATTAAAGTATGACCGCTCCTCTGTATGGCACCGGGGTAAGTGAGAAATAAGTTCCCATATCATATTTCTTATTGTTTCGGTGCCATCATTTATCTTGCCTACAGGTTGGAGAATTGTTAAATGACGTTTGCATTGATATTAGATGTGTTTGCCAGGTATTTGCACATCTTCAGTATATTAATCTGGATGGGGCATAATTATGCCAATGTCATCCAGAACCCATTTTTTAAACCCGCACAACCATCTAATCGTGAAGCAATGACAGCAGCAATGAAACGTGAGCATGGAACGTTTCGATATGCATCGTTAGTCGCACTAGTTACAGGAGTCTATATGCTTTGGTTCAGAGACATGTTTATAGATACATTAACCCTGTCAGGACCTGCTGTAGTTATGGGTGTTGGTGTATGGCTTGGAATTATCATGGTGCTGAACCTGTGGTTTGTACTTTGGCCAAATCAGAAAAAAGTTTTGGGGTTTGTTCCCGCTTCAGATGAGGAACGCATCCGTTGTTCACGAATCACCTTTCTTTCTTCTCGTACCAATACCATCTTGTCCATCGCTACACTGTTTT
>QNEM01000015.1 GCA_003645215.1 Gammaproteobacteria bacterium | reverse complement strand
CTGGATTAAAACAGGTTGATATTGGTGCTTTTGTTAGCAATAATCCTCCAGGCAAATTGGTAGTGATAACTCAAAATGATAAAGTCTATGTGGAATTTTCTGCACCTATGAGTGATTCATAGCCTAGATCTTTAAAGTTGTTGATTTATAAGGACAAAATATTTAATTGTTGAGTGTATTGCTTAATGAAATCAGTCAGTTAAACAAAAATGACCGAACAGAGGTTGGAAAGCTAATCCACCAACTTGACGCTGATAATAAAGTTATCCCAATGATTGAATCATCACTTGATGAAAAAAATCACTGCCCTCATTGTGGTGGAGAAAATTACATAAAGCACGGGTTCGCACATGGTTTGCAACGCTATTATTGCAGTGCTTGTAAAAAGACGTTCAATACATTAACAGGAACGCCTCTGGCACGTTTACGACACAAGGATAACTGGCTTGAATACTTAGGCACCCTATGTAATTCACAGACAATTAGATCGGCTGCCCAACAGGTAGGAATTAGCATTCCAACTTCCTTTAGATGGAGACATCGTTTCCTTGAGCTAATCAGTGAAAACAGACCAGAGATTCTCACTGGGATCATCGAAGCAGATGAAACTTATTTTCTGTATTCAGAAAAGGGAAATAAAAAAGTATCAGAGGCACGTCCTGCAAGGAAACGTGGTGGTAAAGCTAAGCAGAGAGGGCTTTCTAAAGAACATGTTTGTGTTTTAGTTGCAAGAGATCGAACTGGGAACACAACAGATTTTATGGTTGGTAGAGGTAATATTAGTGCTTCTTCAGTGGAAAAATATTTAGAGCCATCTCTTGATAAAGATGCCTTTCTTATTAGTGATAAAAACCATGCCTATAAGAAATTTTCAAGAGAAAATAATGTCACACATATCGGACTTAAAAGTGGTATGCCAGATAAATATAATAGTGCTTATCATATTCAGAACATCAATTCCTATCACAGTCGTTTGAAAGGATGGATGCAAAGATTTAATGGGGTTGCTACAAAATATTTAGATCATTATCTTGGGTGGCAAAGAACATTGGATCAGTTTAAAAATCTAACACCTGAACAACTACTCTTTAGCTCAGTGGGAGTTTACCAACACTTAACGTGAACATAGCCTAAAATATTATAGGTCATGTAGGATCATGACCTGAATGGGGGCAATCATCCAGATATTGAAGTTGAAGTGTTGATTTAATATTCACTCAGAAAATGATAATGGTCGTTTTAAAAAAAGGGTTTTTCCGGTGCATTCTTAAAACAATTGATACTTTCAATAATCTCATTTTTTGCCTCTTCAACACCGACCCAGCCCACTATTTTTACCCACTTACCAGGCTCCAAATCTTTATAATGTTTAAAGAAGTGCGCCATTGTATCTAATAGTGTCGATGGCAATTCACGAAAAGAACTGACGTTTGTATACATACCTGTGAGTTTATCAATAGGAACGGCAAGCACTTTTGCATCCAATCCTGCTTCATCCTCCATCTGCAACATGCCAATAGGACGACATTGAATAACAGAACCGAATTTTAATGGCATGGGCGTGACAACCAGAACATCAACGGCATCACCATCATCCGAAAGCGTGTGAGGAATATAGCCGTAGTTACATGGGTAGACCATGGCTGTGCCGATAAAACGGTCAACAAACATGGCGCCTGTTTCCTTATCGACTTCATATTTAACCGGATCACTATGAGATGGGATTTCAATAATCACGTTAAATTCATTGGGAATGTTATTACCGGTTGTTACTCTGTCAAGATTCATTACAAAGGCCTATGTGATTATTTTCGATACACGGATATAAGCAACATGCATACCAAACTATTTTTCATATCTAATCCAGAAGGTTTATATCTGTCTGATATTTATCTCATATGAAACGTGACAATGAATCAGTACAAATTGGCATCAAAGAGGAAACTAACTTTCCACCTGCCAAGTCTTAATACAGCGGC
The DNA here is from genome assembly GCA_003645215.1 of Gammaproteobacteria bacterium. GTDB lineage: Bacteria > Pseudomonadota > Gammaproteobacteria > Eutrophobiales > Eutrophobiaceae > SMWN01. The sequence goes on along the minus strand of QNEM01000015.1, from coordinate 15,395 downwards.
TCATTATGACCCGTATGCGTTATTCGCTGTTGGCATTCATCTTGCTATTACCATGCTATTGCTATTAAAAAAATATTTTTGATTATGGTTATGGCCTCTATAAAAGAAGCATAACCTCAGCATGCATAGTGTGTGCTCTTTAGATAAGACCTGGAGGATGATGATGGCAGAAAACGAATTTGACTTTTCTGAATTGGAAAAACGACTGGGAGTGAATCGCAGAACCTTTTTGAAATTTTGTACAGGTGTTGCGGCTTCATTAGGTTTACCAACGAGTGCTGCTGTGGCAATGGCAGAGGCTGTTGCCGATCCCAAGAAACGTCCTCCGGTTATTTGGCTACATGGGCAGGAATGTACGGGTCCCACCGAAGCATTGTTGAGATCGGAACAGCCGACACTGGAACATCTCATCCTTGATCTCATTTCTTTGGATTATCATCAGACCCTCGATTCCGGTGCAGGCCATCAGGTTGAGGACATGAAGAAAAAATCCATGCATGAAAATAAAGGTCAATACCTGCTGGTGATTGAAGGTGCCATTCCTGAAAAAGACAATGGCATTTATTGTAAAATTGCTGGTGAAACCATGACTGATTTAACACGTGAGGCTGCTGAGCATGCTGCAGCAATTGTTGCCTACGGTTCCTGCGCTAGTTGGGGCGGAGTTCAGTCTGCTTCGCCTAATCCCACAGGTGCAACTGGGGCACCACAGTTTTTAAAAGACAAAACCGTACTGACCATTCCAGGTTGCCCTCCAAATCCGGCTAATTTTATTGGCTCTGTGCTTTATTTTGTGACCTTTGGCAAATTGCCTCCTATTGATGATAAAGGCCGTCCCAAGTGGGCATATGGTCGTCTGATCCATGAGAACTGTTATCGCCGTCCACATTTTGATGCGGGTCGTTTTGCCACCGAATTTGGTGATGAAGGCCATAAGAAAGGCTGGTGTCTTTATAAAATGGGTTGTAAAGGACCGGAAACATACAATAACTGTTCCAGTCTAGAATACAACAATATCGGTGGTCAGGTCTGGCCTGTTGGTGTGGGTCATCCTTGTTTTGGTTGTTCTGAAAAAGGCGTTGGTTTTAATAAGCCCCTGTTCAGTCTGGCTGAAGTGATAACCCACACACCACCCAATATGTTCCCCACCATTGAAGACAGACAAGATACCGGCGGCCTGACCGCAGGTGCCGCTGCTCTGGCGGGTGCGGCTGTTGGTGCGGCTATTGGTGCAACGGCAATGTCAGCTAAAAAGCTGGATGAGACACAAAATGACAGCAATACGGATAAAAGCTGAGGAGGCGTTAAATGAAACGTAGAAATTTTCTAAAAACCTCACTTGGTGGAACTGTGAGTGCAGCAGCTGCCCTTGGTGGTACTGTTCATGCACGAGCTAACCTTGAACCCGCGCCAGAAGCAGTGGGCATGCTGTTCGATTCGACTTTGTGCGTGGGGTGTAAGGCTTGTGTAACCAAGTGTAAGCAGGTGAATGAAATGCCGCCAGTGATTGAAGGTGAGCATACTGCATGGGATTCAGCTCGAGATTTATCGGGTGATACTCTGAATGTGATCAAGGTTTATCAAAATGGTAACAGTGCCACTAAAGATGTAGAAATTAATGGTTTCTGTTTTGAGAAGCGCAGCTGTATGCATTGTGTTGATCCAGGCTGTGTTTCCGTGTGCCCAACCACATCCATGCAGCGCAATCCTTTAACCGGGATTGTCACGCATCATCCTGATACCTGTATTGGCTGTCGTAACTGTATGGTGGGCTGTCCTTATAACGTGCCTCAATTCCAGTACAACGAAGTCTTTGGTCAGATTCAAAAATGCCAGATGTGTAATCAAAAGGGTGTTGAACGAATTGATAATGGCCAGATGACGGGGTGTGCTGAGGTTTGTCCTACAGGGGCAACCTTATTCGGGCCTCGCAAACTGCTTTTGCAGGAAGCCAAACAGCGCATGGCACTGAAAAAAGGAGACACTTACAATTATCCTCGCGGAGACATCAGTAAGCCAGATAATTATTACGAAAAAGAAGTCTCTGACTACAAACAACATATCTGGGGTGAGAAAGAAGCAGGTGGTACTAACGTTATGCATGTCTCAGCAGTTTCTTTTGACAAACTAGGTATGCCGCCATTAGGTGAACGATCTGCCCCCTCTGTTGTGGAAGGTGTTCAGCACACGTTGTACAGTTATCTGGCCTTACCAGCAATGGCACTGGCGGGACTGACTTATACCGTCAAGAAAAATACGTCTGATCATGATGATGACGATGGAGGTGAATCATGAGTGAATATCAAGCCCTGGGAGGGCGCATCTTCACCAAACCCTTTATGGCACTGAGCGTTATTTTTGCGATTAGTCTGTATTTTATGTTTGATCGCTTTGTCATTGGCGGCATGGGTGGTGTCAGTAATCTTAATGGTGGTTTCGCCTGGGGGATCTGGGTGGTTTATGACGTCGTGATTGGCACCGCATTTGCCTGTGGCGGCTATGCTTTGGCAATCGCCGTGTATGTGTTCAACAAAGGCCAATATCATCCTCTGGTTCGACCTGCGGTATTAGCCAGTTTACTAGGCTATGCACTGGGTGGTTTTGGTGCTTTCTTTGATATGGGACGTTTCTGGCAGTTTTATGAAATATTCCTGCCCTGGAACTGGAACGTTAATTCTGTCATGCTGGAAGTGGGTCTGTGTGTTGCTATCTACATTCTCGTTCTGGCTATAGAATTTTCCCCCGTATTATTAGAAAAACTGGGCAAGAAAAAGCTTTTAAAGTCACTCAATAAAGTCTTGTTCCTGTTCATTGCACTGGGAATTTTACTCCCCACCATGCACCAGTCTTCACTGGGTTCTTTGCTTATCGCCATGGGACATAAGGTGAATCCACTATGGCAGGTTATGCACATGCAGCCGCTATTGGCACTGATGACAGCAATCCTGATGGGCTTCTCTATTGTTCTGTTTGAGGCATCAACCGTAACGGTTGGTTTTAAGCGCAATTCAGAAACTCATATTTTATCTGGACTGGGCAAGATTATTGTCGGCCTGCTGATTGCATTCTTAGTGGTACGTTTTGGTGTGCTGACTTTTCAGGGTAAATTGGGACTGATCTTTGCGGGAGACTTTGCCTCTCTTATGTTTATACTGGAAACCATCCTGTTTGTTATCCCTTTAATTATTCTGCTATCACCTGAAAGACGGGCACAGGGCAGTAAATTACTGATTGCCGGAGTCTGCATGCTGCTTGCCGGCAGCCTGTATCGCTTTGATGCTTTCCTGTTGACGTTTAACCCCGGCCCCGGTTACAACTATTTCCCTTCAGCACCTGAAATAATGATTACCTTAGGTGTGATTGCATTTGAACTGATGGCTTACATTGTTATTGTTAAATTATTACCCGTCATGCATCGTGAAGAGCATGCTTAATATCGATTATTAAGGAGAGTTACCTTGAGTACAAGAATTACAGTTGATCCAATCACCCGAATTGAAGGACACCTTCGCATTGATGTAGAAATAAATGACGAAGGTATGGTCAGTAAATCCTGGTCATCCGGCCAGATGTGGCGTGGTATTGAAAATATTCTGATCGGCAGAGATCCGAAAGAAGCCTGGACCTATACGCAGCGTTTCTGTGGTGTTTGTACTACCATTCATGCCATTACCTCGGTACGGGCAGTTGAAGATGCTTTGAAATTAGAGATTCCATTGAATGCCCATCTGGTGCGTAATATTATTCAGGCGGCACATGATCTGCAGGATCATATCGTTCATTTTTACCATCTTTCCGCGGTGGACTGGGTTGATGTAGTTTCTGCATTGGATGCCGATCCGGTAGCAACCTCAAAACTGGCAGAGTCTCTGTCAGGCTGGTCACTCAATGGTCCTCATGAAATGAAAGCTGTACAGGAGCGTCTTAAGACCTTTGTCAGTAGTGGACAGCTTGGCCCTTTCGCCAGCGGCTACTGGGGACACCCTGCCATGAAACTACCACCAGAAGTGAATCTGATGGCTGTTGCTCACTATTTGCAGGCACTGGATGTACAGCAATATGCTAATAAAATTGTGGCTATTCTGGGTGGTAAAACGCCTCATATTCAGAATGTTGCAGTGGGTGGAATCAGTAACTCGATCAGTCACGATGCCCCTTCAGTACTGAATATTGAGCGTTTAATGCTGATTGAAGGTTTTATCGATAAGCTGGATCATTTTGTTAAAACGGCTTATATGACTGATGTACCAGCCATTGGTGCATTCTATCTGGACTGGACAGGTTATGGTAAGGGTGTGACTAATTATTTATCGGTACCTGACTGCCCAACAGATACCAAGTTGTCAAACTTTGAATTGCCCGGTGGTTATATTAAAAATGGTGACTTATCGACCTTTAAAAGTATCAACAACTGGAATGATGAATATTTTAGAAATGGTGTTGCTGAAAGTTCTAAACATGCGTGGTATGAAGGTGATGAGGCTTTGCATCCTTATAAGGGAACAACCAATCCTCAATATACTGATTTTCAGGATGATGGACAATACTCATGGATTAAAGCACCAACTTTTTACAATGAACGTGCAGAAGTCGGCCCACTAGCTGATGTTCATGTAGGTCTGGCATCAGGTCACAAAGGCTATACTAAGTACACTAACCAGTCTGTTGATGTTATTAAAGCAGTGTCAAAGAACCCGGATATTCCATTGTCAGCACTACAATCTACTATCGGTCGCCATGCGGCTCGTGCGATACGTGCAGGCGTTATGGTGGATAACTTACGCAGTCAATGGCAGGCATTGATGGACAATGTTGCTACCGGTGATGAAGATACTTTTAATGCCCCTGTATTTCCAAAAGGCGAAATTTCAGGTGTGGGTATTCATCAGGCACCCCGTGGTACACTGAGCCACTGGATTGTTATTGAAGATGCCAAGATTAAAAACTATCAGGCCGTTGTTCCCAGCACATGGAATGCCGGAGCACGAGATGCCAATGATCAAATTGGTCCCTATGAGGCTTCATTATTGGGCAACCCCGTTGCTGATCCTGAAAAACCACTGGAAGTACTGCGTACTGTACATTCCTTTGATCCTTGTATTGCTTGTTCTATCCATCTGGTTGATACCGAGCAAAAGGAAATAGTTAAAGTGAAGGCATTATAATATGAAAAATATTCTCGTAATCGGTATGGGCAATGTCCTGATGCAGGATGAAGGGGTTGGTGTGCGTGCTGTTGAGGAACTTGAAAACCAATACCATATTCCTGAAGGCGTTACCGTGGTTGATGGTGGTACGACAGGCATGGAACTATTTAATCCCATCCGAGCCTGTGACCAGTTGATAGTTGCGGATGCGGTTAATACTGGAGCACCATACGGCTCTCTGGTTCGCATTGCCAATGAAGAGATTCCGCAATTTTTTCAAACCAAACTTTCCAATCATCAGCTAGGATTATCCGATCTTCTGGCACTGCTGACTTTAAAGGGTGAAACACCTGAGCATGTTGCTGTGATCGGCATGGTTCCACATTCACTTGAAACTCAACTGGGCTTAACTGAAGAAGCCAAAAAAGGTCTGGACGGTATGGTCAAAATGCTGGTTAAAGAACTTGCTGATCTGGGTGTGGTACTGAAAAAACGTGAAAACTCTCGTATAGGCCACTGGCATAAAGAAGCGGAATACGAGGCAAACTATCTGTGTGCATAGGTATTCCAGTTCAGGTTATCAAAGAAGGTGAGTTTATGTCGCTCTGCAAAGGGCGCAATGGTGAGGAGCAGGTTAATATGATGTTGATTGGCCCTCAGCCTGTTGGTACCTGGGTTGTTAATTTTTTAGGCTCTGCACGTGAAATTATCAGCGAAGATGATGCTATTAATCTCGACAAAGCTCTGGATGGTATGCTGGAACTAATGACAGGCAATGAGATTGATGTTGACCATTATTTCCCTGATATGGGTATGACAAAAGAGCAGTCAGAGGAACCTTTATGAAAACCATGTCTGATCCACAGGACGCAGCAGAAACATTACTGCAGACATTTGAGCACATCCTTCAGGAAAATATGCAGGGCATACCCATTCTCAATAATAAGCTGCAGGTTCAGACTCTGGGTTTTCAGATATATGACGGTCGAATTATTGGTATTATTATCACACCCTGGTTAATGAATTTGATTATGCTGCCCAATGAAGAAGATGACTGGAGTGAACTGGAACTGGGTAAGAAAATGCCCATCAAATTTCCATCCACCCGCTATAAATTCATGGTGAATGAAATTGATGGCATCGGCAAATGCAAGACCCATTCGCTGTATTCCCCTATGCGTGAATTCAATAGTCAGGAGCATGCGGTCAAAGTTGCTCAGGATTTTCTGAATGATTTAATAGTGGAAAGAGAACCCACAGTAGAAGAGCTGGTTGATGAAGATTTACTGGGGCGCATTATGCGTGGTGAAGAAATTGACGTGAATCTGGATGAGTTTGCAGTGATAGAACCGATTAAGCAACCGATAGAAACGCAAGCAACATCTGACATAAAAGAAACAGTGGCCAGTTCTCCTGTGTCTACAACGACGTCTGCAACAGCATCTCAAAAGATGTCTCAGACCATGTCACGCCGGGATTTAATTCGTGGTAAATTTTTAAGGAGTTAGAGTAATATGTTCAGTCTGTTATTTCTGGGCTTGCTGATTGGCATGCGCCATGCTCTGGAAGCTGATCATATCGCCGCACTGGCATCACTCACCAGTAATAATCAATCGATAAAGGACACCATTAAACACGGTGCAGTCTGGGGACTTGGCCATACTATTACCCTGTTTATTTTTGGCAGTGTGATGCTGTTAATTGGCAGTACCATAAGCGATCAACTGGTCCAAGTACTTGAGTTTTCTGTAGGGATTATGCTTGTTGTTCTTGGCATTGATGTGTTACGCAAACTGATAAAAAAACGTATCCACTTTCATCTACATCAGCATCAGCATGAAAACGAACAGCACTTTCATGCCCATTCTCATGCTGCTGAAAAACGTCTGCAGCACAATCCAAAAAATCATCAACACGAACATGGCAAAGCCTTCCCATTGCGTGCCTTATTTGTCGGGCTAATGCATGGCATGGCAGGTTCTGCTGCGCTTATTGTCCTCACATTACAAACCGTCAGCTCTACCGCACAGGGTTTTTTATATATCCTGTTTTTTGGAATAGGCTCCATCTTTGGTATGGCCTCCCTTTCTTTTATAATCGCTATTCCCCTGAGACGCTCGGCACAGGGACTCACATGGATGCACAATGGTTTTCAGGGGGTCATTGGACTTGCCACTATTATGATCGGTGGGATGCTGATGTTTGAAAACATTCCTTTTTTTTGATCCTGTCTGTTGTGAGTTGCTGAATTAAAGGGGACGGAGAAAATAAAAAATAATCCCTCCGTCCACCCTCCTTTACTAATCAAAAAGTAGTCTGAAAATGGTTTTAGCTGATTAATAAACTTACACTTTTTCTGTTATATTAATAAATATATTTTTATGAGTGGATGGAAATAATACAAATATCAATCTAATTGTATTATTTGTGTGCACTATGTATTTATAAAACCACTTGTCGTCTATAATTATTTAAAGATAACAAAAGCTTATTGACTGATAGTTTATTGGCATATGCTTTGCATTTTTAACAACAAGTGTTTGCTAACAAGTGTTTTCTAACAGGTGTATGACGTGATTAGAGGTTTTTGATGGGGATAGAAGGTTTCATTGATATTCAGCTGATAATGAAAGGCAGCGGAATAAATGATGTTGAGATTCGATCCTCTCGTCCAGTTTATGCTTCTAGGGTATTTATTGGTAAGAGTGTTAATAAATCACTGACTATGCTGCCCTTACTGTTTAGTATTTGTGGTGTTGCACAGGCCTGTGCTGGTGTTCGGGCCTGTGAGCAGGCACTGGGTCTTAAGGTGCCGGTACAACTAGAACAAGTGCGTAATAAATTAGTGAATATGGAAACATTACGTGAACATTTATGGCGAATCTTGCTGGATTGGCCTATCTTGCTTGATGAACAATCACTGAACCAGCCCTTACAAACTCAGGAAATGTCTCAGATCATTAAACACCAAAATGATTATCGAAAACTTTTAACCGCAGGCAGTAATCCTTTTTTATTAGAACAGGAGATTCCTTCTGTCTGCGTAGCAAATTGTCAGCCAATAAGCAAATTAAATCAGATATTAGAAAAATCTATTTTTGCTCTGTCTCCTGACAAATGGCTGAAAATTGATTCCATAGAAAAACTACAACACTGGTTTGAATCTTCTGAAACAATTGCTGCTCGATTTTTAAAAAAAATTCATCAAAATCAATGGCAAAGTCTGGGACGTAATCATATTAAGGGACTTCTTCTCTTAGAAACAGAGGGTTTAGAAACAAAGAGTTTAGAAATGGAGGCTTTAGATATTGATACATTATATGCTCAATTTGAAAATGAAACATTTGTTAAACAACCTCTGTGGGAGGATAAATGTTGTGAGACCAATAGTTTAACCCGTGTTGACAGTCCTTTATTACAGGAGTTACATCGTCAATGGGGTAACGGTTTAATGAGCAGACTGGTGGCCAGGTTGACTGAAATGGCACAAATAATCTGTGAGCTGCTTGACGAGCCAGAAAACCCCAGTCCAGCAATGAATCAAAATCGCTGTAACATTCAGGGTAATGGCATTGGTGTTGTTAATGCAGCAAGAGGTCTTTTAATACATCACGTTTCTGTTGAACAGGAACGAATTAAAAAATATCAGATTCTTGCGCCGACCGAGTGGAATTTTCATCCACAGGGTGTTGTGACACAGAGTCTTGCCTGTTTGCAGGGGGATTCAGAGCAAATAAAAATTCAGGCAGATTTGCTCATCAATGCCATTGATCCCTGTGTGGGGTATAAATTTTTGTTAGATAAGAGAGAATAAATAATGCATGAAATGTCCTTATGTGAAGGCATTTTACAAGTCCTTGAAGATAACGCTAAAAGTCAGCAGTTTAAAAAAGTTAAAACTATCTGGCTTGAAATTGGTGCGCTTTCCGGGGTAGAAATTGAAGCAATGAAGTTTTGTTTTGATGCAGTGACAAGAGGCACTCTTGCGGAGCAGGCGAATCTGGAAATTATTAATAAACCCGGTTTGGCGTGGTGTATGAAATGTTCAAAAAATGTTGAAGTCACACAACGTTTTGATGAATGCCCTGACTGTGGCAGTTATCAACTACAAGTTGTTGGTGGTGATGAAATGAAAATTAAAGAACTGGAGGTCGAATAATGTGTACAGTATGCGGATGTGGTGAAGGTGAAACCACTATTGAAGGACATAGCCATCCTCATAATCACTCACATGACCATGACCATGAGCATAGCCACGACCATGATCATCATCATGACTATGGTCAGGGTGCGGCACATGCACATGCACCGGGTATGAGTCAGTCCCGAATGGTGCAGATTGAAACAGATATTCTGGGGAAAAATAATGAATATGCAGCGTTGAATCGACGCTGGTTTGCTGAGCATCATGTCCTGACATTAAATCTGGTATCCAGCCCCGGCTCAGGCAAAACCACTTTACTGACACGCACTATTGATGATCTGAAAAATGAATTGAACCTTGCGGTTATAGAAGGTGATCAGCAAACAGCCAATGACGCTGAACGTATTCGTGAGACAGGCGTTAAAGCCCTGCAAATTAATACCGGCAAAGGTTGTCATCTTGATGCACACATGATTGGTCATGCATTGGAAACTCTTAAACCAGAAGATAAAGGGGTGTTGTTCATTGAAAATGTGGGTAATCTGGTGTGTCCGGCGGCTTTTGATCTGGGCGAGGCACACAAGGTAGCCATCTTGTCGGTGACTGAAGGTGAAGACAAACCGCTTAAATATCCTGATATGTTTCATGCCGCAGATATCATGTTACTGAACAAAATTGATTTATTGCCTTACCTTAATTTTGATGTAGAAAAATGCATTGAATATGCCCGTCATGTTAACCCGGGCATTAAAATTCTGCAGGTTTCAGCAACTACGGGTGAAGGCATGGATTTATGGTATCAGTGGATCAAAACCACTCAACAACTTACTTTGATAGGATAGTCACTATGTGTCTGGCATTACCTGCAAAAATTATTGCCATTGATGAAACCACCGATATGGCAACAGTCGCCCTTGGCGAAGTAAAAAAAGAAGTTTCTATTGCTCTGGTTGAAGATGTAAAAATCAATGATTTTGTTTTGATCCATGTGGGCTATGCGCTCAATAAAATCAGTCCTGAAGAAGCTGAACGTACTTTGCAATTGTTTGCTGAGGCTGGATTAACTGAATAGTTAGCGGAACCATTATCGGAAAGATGAAATGATTAAATATGTAGATGAATTTCGCCGACATGACTTGGCACAGCTGTTGTCATCGGCAATAAAAAAAGAAAGTGATCCGCAGCGCCAGTATAACCTGATGGAATTTTGTGGTGGACATACTCATGCAATATTTCGTTATGGTGTACAGGATCTCATGCCTGAAAATGTTAAATTTGTTCATGGACCCGGTTGTCCTGTTTGCGTCTTACCCATAGGGCGCATTGATAATGCCATTCAACTGACACAAAATAATAATGTTATTTTATGCACCTATGGTGACTTAATGCGAGTGCCAGCCAGTGGTCGAAAAAGTCTTCTCAAGGTTAAGGCAGAAGGTGCTGATGTTCGCATGGTGTACTCGACACAAGATGCGCTGAAAATTGCTCGTGAGAATCCGAATAAGGAAGTGGTTTTCTTTGCTATTGGTTTTGAAACCACCACACCGCCCACCGCGGTTGCAATCAAACAGGCGAAAAAAGAAGGACTGAAAAATTTCAGCGTTTTTTGTAATCATGTGCTGACCCCGGCTGCTATTCAGAATATTCTGGAGTCACCAGAAGTGCGGGAGATGAGTTCAGTTGTAATTGATGGTTTTTTTGGACCTTCTCATGTCAGCTCCATTATCGGCAGTCAGCCCTATGAATTTTTTGCAGAAGAGTTTCAAAAACCGGTTGTGATTGCCGGCTTTGAACCTCTGGATGTGATGCAGTCCGCTTTGATGCTGATACGTCAGATCAATGATGGGCGCCATGAAGTCGAAAATGAATACACGCGGGTGGTTTCCCGTGAAGGCAATCAAAAAGCTCAGGCTTTGGTAGCTGAAGTGATGGAACTGCGCCGAAATTTTGAATGGCGTGGCTTAGGTATGGTGCCTTATAGTGCCTTGCAGATAAAACAATCCTATGCTGAATTTGATGCCGAAAAACGTTTTGCCGTGCCGCAAATTCATGCTTCTGATATTAAAGGTTGTGAATGCCCGCGTATTTTACGTGGTGTTAAAAAACCGACAGATTGTAAATTATTTGGGACTGTTTGTACCCCTGAAAATCCCATGGGTTCCTGTATGGTTTCATCTGAAGGCGCCTGTGCAGCCTATTGGAGCTACGGACGATTTCGTCAAATGAAATCAAAGCCTGTAGAAATAACTCCTATTGAAAAAAAAGGAACAGCTGAATGCCAATAAACATGAAACGCTTTCCAGTACGTCTGAACCTCCGTGATGGTATGGTTGATATGACTCACGGTAGTGGTGGGCGCGCCATGGCACAGCTCATTGAAGAACTGTTTGTTAAACATTTAGATAATGAACTGCTTCGTCAGGCGAATGATCAGGCCGCCTTTGATGTGCCTGCAGGACGTATGGTGATGAGTACCGATGGTCATGTTATCTCGCCCCTGTTTTTCCCCGGTGGTGATATTGGTTCTTTGTCTGTGCACGGCACCATTAATGATGTGGCAATGTCGGGCGCTAAGCCGCTTTATCTGTCCGCAGGATTTATTCTTGAAGAAGGTTTCTCACTCTCTGAGCTGGAAAAAATTGTTATCAGTATGAGTGAAGCTGCCACTCATGCTGGTGTCCCCGTTGTTACTGGTGACACCAAAGTGGTGGAAAAAGGCAAGGGTGATGGTATTTTTATTACCACTACTGGTGTCGGGATTGTACCTGACGGAGTTAATATTTCAGGAGACAGAGCGGAGCCGGGAGACGCTATTCTGGTCAGCGGCACTATGGGGGATCATGGTGTGGCTATTATGTCGAGTCGTGAAAATCTGGAATTTGAAACCACCATTCAATCAGACTCAGCTGCATTGCACACATTGATTGCCGATATGGTTGCAGCAGTGCCGGATATTCATTGTCTGCGTGATCCCACTCGTGGTGGTCTGGCAACGACATTAAATGAGCTGGCACAACAGTCTGATGTGGGTATGAAACTCTATGAAACATTGATTCCGATTAATCCTGCTGTGTCAGCAGCCTGTGAATTACTGGGACTGGATCCTCTCTACGTGGCTAATGAAGGCAAGCTTATCTGTATTTGTAAACAGCAGGACAGTGAAAAATTATTGAAGGTTATGCAGGCACATCCTCTGGGAAAACAGTCTGCTATCGTGGGTGAAGTCATTGAAGATGACAATGGCTTTGTGCAAATGGAAACCAGTTTTGGCGGCAGTCGTGTGGTGGATTGGCTGGCGGGAGAACAATTACCGAGAATTTGTTAAATGTTGCGTATTCTTTTTTTAACACATGCGTTTAATAGCCTGACTCAGCGTTTGTATATTGAATTACAACAGCAGGGATATGAAGTCTCTGTTGAATTTGATATTAATGACATCGTTGCTATTGATGCGGTCAACCTGTATCAGCCGGATTTAATTATTGCCCCATTTCTAAAACGTGCGATACCGGAGTCAATATGGAACAAGACAACCTGCCTTATTGTTCATCCTGGCATTGCGGGTGATCGCGGGCCATCGGCACTGGATTGGGCAATATTAAATAATGAAATACTTTGGGGCGTGACGGTATTACAGGCCAATAAAGAGATGGATGCCGGTGATATCTGGACTAGTCAGGAGTTTATGACACGTCATACCAGTAAGGCCAGTCTGTATCGTAATGAAGTGACTGAAGCCGCCACTATTGCTGTATTAAAAGCCGTCAAATTGTTTGAAAAAGGCAATTTTATTCCCCAGCCTCTGGATTATAACAACACTGAAAGCCGCACAATACCAAGAAAAAAACTGATAAAAATCAAAGGTCGATTACAGTCATTAATGACCCAGAATGATCGGAAAATTCATTGGTATGAAGATTCAACAGAAACAGTTTTACGCAAAATCCGAAGTGCCGATGGGTTTCCTGGTGTACTGGATGATATTTTCGGTCGTGAATATTATCTTTATGATGCGCATGAGGAACAACAATTAACCGGAGAACCGGGTGAGCTTATTGCTCGCTGTGGCGGTGCAATTTGCCAGGCAACGATTGACGGGGCTATCTGGATTGGTCATTTACGTGATAAACAGGCTGAACATCCCTTTAAACTTCCAGCCACACGATTACTGGTGCAGGCTATTCAGCAATTGCCTGAAATTGAACCTGATCAGGCAACGGGTTATCGTGATATCTGGTATGAACAGGAGGGTGAGGTTGGTTATCTGCATTTTCCCTTCTACAATGGGGCTATGGGAACCGATCAATGCCAGCGCTTGCACCGTGCTTATGTTGAAGCCCGTCAGCAAAACACTAAAGTCATAGTCTTAATGGGCGGCACTGATTTCTGGTCAAATGGTATGCATCTGAATCTTATTGAGGCAGCAGAGAGTGCTGCCGATGAATCCTGGAATAATATTAATGCCATTAATGATCTGGCCCTGGAAATTATCAATACGAATTCACATTTGACGGTGGCTGCTTTACAGGGAAATGCCGGAGCAGGAGGGGTGTTTCTGGCTCGTGCCGTTGATGAAATATGGGCAAGTCAGGGGGTTATCCTTAACCCTCATTATAAAGATATGGGCAATCTTTATGGTTCGGAATACTGGACTTATTTATTGCCTCGATATGCGGGTCAGGAGAATGCTGAACGTATTATACAGGCACGCTTACCCATGGGGACTCAGGATGCATTGTCCTTAGGTCTTATTAACGAGGTCATTGAAAAAAAAGGAACGGCCTTTATTCAGGATGTTAAAAAACGTGCAGCGGATATGGCAGATGTGCCTGCCTACTCATCACGTCTGGAATATAAGAACAAACGTCGTGAGGTTGACGAACAACATAAACCCCTTGCTGACTATCGCAAATTAGAGTTAGATAAAATGCATATGAATTTTTTTGGTTTTGATCCCAGTTATCATATTGCACGTTATAATTTTGTCTATAAGGTGGCAAAATCTCGCACGCCATTAACTATCGCACTACATCGGCGAACATCCTCGTTACTTGAAAAAAAGACAAGGAGAGCAGTATGACGGCACTGCCAACCATCTTGGTTGTTGATGATGAACAACGCAGTCTGGAATCACTGTATCGTATTCTTGAAGATGATTTTGATGTCAAAACAGCACTGACCATCCAGGAAGCGGAACAACTTTTGCAGCAGGAATGGGTGCAGGTCATTCTTTGTGATCAACGCATGCCAGAACTCACGGGCGTTGAGTTTTTAAAGCAAGTACGTGAAAAATGGCCGGATGTGATCCGTATGATTATTTCTGGATATACCAATTCAGATGATATTATTCACGCACTGAATGATGCAGGTATTTATCAATATATTTCAAAACCCTGGCACCCTGATAAGCTTATCCATTTGCTGAAAAATGCCTGTCAGATGTATGACCTGCAACGTCAGAATGAATCCTTGTCTGTTGAATTGAAGCGTTTGTCAACGCATGTTGATAAATCAATTACAGCCAAACGTGAAAAATTACGCGACAGCTATTTACTCAAAGATCAACTCAGTATCAATGGTAAAGAATGTCGTGACGATGGTATTGTTCGAACCTCTGAAAGTAGTATGAATGATGTCTGTGAAAAAATAAGTCGTGTGGCACCCTATGACGTCTCTGTATTGCTGACAGGTGAATCCGGCACTGGTAAAGAACTGGCTGCACGTAAACTACATTATAATAGTTTGCGCTGGGATAAAGTATTTGTGGTGGAAAACTGTGGTGCTTTGCCGGATGAATTATTAGAAAGTGAACTCTTTGGTTATAAACGAGGTGCGTTTACCGGTGCTGTTGAAGATCGAGTTGGCTTGTTTGAACGGGCAAACGGCGGTACTGTTTTTCTGGATGAAATCGGGGATGTGTCACCTGCTTTTCAGGTCAAATTACTGCGCGTCCTTCAAGAAGGTGAAATCAGACCATTAGGCAGCGGCAAGACACGTCATGTTGATGTGCGTATTATTGCAGCAACTAATAAGCATCTTGAAACTGAAGTACGGGAAGGGCGGTTTCGTGAAGATTTGTATTATCGTCTGGCCGCCGTCACTAT
>QNEM01000014.1 GCA_003645215.1 Gammaproteobacteria bacterium | reverse complement strand
CCCAACCAGCGATGGCGAGTTCACGACTGACTCTTTCTGTGAAGCTAACGGATTCCTTGCTACCGTATTTCACCTTTAACAGGGTCAGGGTTGAACCCAGTCCAAGGAAGCCCATACCATGACGACGCTTACGTTTGATTTCATCACGCTGACCGTCCAGGGGCAGACCATTAATTTCAACGACGTTATCCAGCATGCGAGTAAAGATCTTGACCGCCTTGCGAAATTCTTTCCAGTCAAAGCGAGCGCGTTCGGTAAAAGGTTCAATCACGAAACGCGTAAGATTGACCGAACCGAGTAAGCAGGAACCATAAGGAGGCAAAGGTTGTTCGCCACAGGGATTGGTTGCACGAATATCTTCGCAGAACCAGTTATTATTCATTTCATTAACTTTATCGATGAGGATAAAGCCCGGCTCGGCATAGTCATAGGTAGACGACATGATGACATCCCATAAACGTTGAGCCCGAATCGTCTTATAAACCTTACAGGCCACCAGGCCTTCATCATTAACTATGTAGCCTTTGTGACTTGGCCATTCACGCCAGATAACCTGTTCAGGATCTTTCAGATCGATTGTTTTACTTTCTCTTTCATTGACAGGGAACGCCAGTTTCCATTCACCATCATTTTTGACGGCGGCCATAAACTCATCGGTAATCAACAGGGAAAGATTAAATTGACGCAGACGACCATCTTCACGTTTGGCACGAATAAATTCTATAACATCAGGATGACCAACATCGAAGGTTGCCATCTGTGCACCCCGACGACCGCCCGCAGAGGAAACGGTGAAACACATCTTGTCAAAGATATCCATGAAGGACAGTGGACCAGAAGTATAGGCACCGGCACCGGAAACATAACCACCTTTAGGGCGTAGTGTTGAAAACTCATAACCAATCCCACAACCGGCCTTTAATGTCAGACCCGCCTCATGGGTCTTGCCCAGGATGTCGTCCATGGAGTCTTCAACTACACCTGAGACAGTACAGTTAATTGTCGATGTGGCTGGTTTGTATTTGGTGGCACCGGCATTGGAAATAATACGACCGGCAGGGATCGCTCCGCGACGTAATGCCCAGACAAATTCCTGGTACCAGGCCTCTCGTTTTTCTTCGGTTTCTTCGACATCTGCAAGTGCCCGCGCGACACGCATATAGGTGGCATCCATGTCTTTATCAACGGCTGTGCCATCCTTTGTTACCAGACGATATTTCTTCTCCCAAATATCCTTGGAGGCAGCTTGAAAAGGTACTTCAGCAGCAGTAGTTTGGACGATTTCAGCTGATACTGTATTCATCAATAATTCTTCCCCTTTAAATATCCCGAATTACCCCTGTGTTGCCATTCAGGGTAATATTTCTTATGATTTTTAACATTTTGCGTCGCAGCAAAATACACAACATATAGTGGTTTGCTACCTGACTGAAACACAATATATAGTGGTTTTGGAAACAAAGCAACAACTTAAATTTAAATACTTAAAATTAGTTTAGAAGTGCTTGTTTAATAAAGAGAAACTACACTCTGAATGCCCGAAAAAAGGCTTTTCCCTTAGCTTTTGCGTCCACAACTCAGGTTCAATTTATAGCATTTTCAAAATCGAAATAATACTGATTTTCTCAGCTATTTTTAGACAAATATTGCATAAGCTTGCCAGCACTGGATTTCATAAATCCGGGCACAAAACTTGCCTGTTTTCATGACTATGAATCGGTAGTATCCCGGGTATAATTCCGCCTTCGAAAAAAAATAACAAGACCAAGCTCTAAACGATTCACTAACACCTGATCATGCTCAATGATGCCGCAAAATAATCCTGATATATCAGCTGCTAATACTGGTTCACATGCCGTCGCCATCTGGCTATTTATCTGTGCATTCATGATCTTCGTCATGGTGGTACTGGGTGGTGTCACACGCCTGACTCATTCCGGTCTGTCTATGGTTGAATGGAAGCCCGCTACCGGTTTTCTACCACCGATGACCGAATTGGTCTGGCAAGATACCTTTGAAAAATATCAGCAATACCCGGAATTCAAGATTAAAAATCCGGATATGGATCTGGCTGGATTTAAATCTATCTTCTGGCTGGAATTCATACATCGTCTCTGGGGTCGTAGTATCGGCATTGTTTTCTTCGTGCCGTTTATGTTCTTTTTATTAAGAAAAAAACTGGACAGGAAACTGATACCGAAATTAATAACTATGTTTATCCTCGGTGGCCTGCAGGGGGTCCTGGGCTGGTTCATGGTCAAGAGTGGTTTGTCTGATCGGCCAGATGTCAGCCAATATCGTTTAACCGCACATTTGATCTTCGCCTTTTTTCTTTACGGCTGGATACTCTGGACTGCACTGGGGTTATTATTTCCAAAACCACATACCTTCAAACAACAATCCCTACATGCTTATAGAGGCTTTCTGTCGGCACTGACGTTATTACTTGTGATTGCCATTATGTCAGGTGGTTTTGTGGCCGGAACCGATGCAGGCTTTATTTATAATACTTTCCCTTTAATGGGCGACACGCTCCTGCCAAAAGATTTATTCGTCTTTGACCCCTGGATAAAGAATTTTTTTGAGAATGTTGTGACTATTCAATTCACACATCGCATATTAACGACGTTGATTTTTATTGCTGTTGTTGGTTTCTGGTTCAAGACCTTGAAGCAGGATCTGCCTGGCCGCACCCGAATAGTTTTACATTGCCTGTTGGTTGCGGTCATCCTGCAGGTCACTCTGGGCATCTCGACACTATTGTTAGTTGTGCCTGTGCCTCTGGCAGCGGCACATCAGGCCGGTGCGTTGATATTATTGACCGCTATGCTTTGGGCCAGGCATGAGTTCAGGGCATGAATTCAGAACAAAACCAGGAATGTCATTTCGAACGCATGTGAGAAATCCTGAAACTATACCTCCCCTCAGTTTAGAAAGATTTCTCGACCGTGGTTCCAGACGCGGTTCTACCGACTACATCCTTGTAGTCGTCCCTTCTGTCGAAATGACAATTTAATATTGTCCCAGACAAAACGCCTATGTGAATTTGCTCGTCTACATCCCTGAGAATTTTTCTGCAGACAATACTGTATTTGCCACCAGGACAGCTATAGTCATGGGGCCGACCCCGCCAGGTACCGGTGTGATATAGCTCGCCTTTTCACTGGCACTCGCAAATTCAACATCTCCAACCAACCGACCATCATCAAGACGATTGATACCAACGTCGATCACAGTTGCTCCTTCCTTGATCATGTCGCCTGTGATCATTTCCGGGCGACCAGTGGCGACCACCAGGATATCTGCCCTTGATGTATGACTTTTCAGATCTTGCGTTCTTGAGGTACATATTGTCACCGTGGCATTTTTTTCGAGTAACAACATGGCCATAGGTTTGCCAACGATGTTGCTCCTGCCAACAACCACGGCTTCTTTACCTTCCAGTGGGATATTCATGTAATCCAGCATGCACATCACACCGTAAGGTGTACAGGGTGGGAATTTCATATTTCCTGTGAACAGTGCGCCGAGATTATAGTAATGAAAACCATCAACATCCTTATCAGGAGAGATCGCCTCCAGAACCTTGACGTCATCGATGTGTGCGGGCAAGGGAAGTTGCACCAGGATACCGTGAATCTTGTCGCTATGATTTAGTTCTTCAATTTGCTTCAGTAGCATTTCCTCAGAGACATCTTCCGGCATATCGTGAGATTCAGAATGCAGACCCACTTCATGACAGGCTTTGATCTTGTTTCGTACATAAACACGTGATGCCGGATTGTCACCGACAATAATCACAGCAAGACCTGGCAAGATACCTTTGTCTTTTAATTTCTCAGCACGATGCCGCCATTCTTCCCGGAGTGCCTGTGCTATTTCTTTACCGTCTATTATTTTTGCCGTCATTATTTATTCCTGCCCTTGCATAACAATATTATGGAACCTTTTAGCAACAACCTGACTCAGTTGATGCTTGTTTGTGCACACCACCTTTTGTTTCACTCGCCGGACGTTTTGTCCCCACCGGGGCACACCATGTAACAGCATCCTGCTCTGTTGCTGGCGTAATGCCAATGAAATCATTTTTGTGTGGCCCTTCGGTCAAATAGCGAAAGGTACGTTCACAAACAGCCATTCTGGCACCTCGTGGAAACTCATGTCCTTCATCATCAAAGACTGTCTCAAATGGACCTCTGTAGATCACCGCCTGCCCTTTATCCAGGCATTCTTCATCACTGGCTTTAACGGCCGTTACCGTGACTGATCTGAACTCTATGCCTTCAACCACCTGCCATGGTTCGGCATCCCATTTATCCAGGGCCACAGAAAGAAACCCCACATCATGAAATGCCTTTAACATTTCCTCTTCTTCGAAGGCCCCTGAAATACAACCACTCCACAACTCATCATCTGCTTTCAGATGTTCGGGTATGGCCTCATCGCTGACGATGTCCGAGATGGCGATGCGGCCGCCAGGTTTCAGGACACGAAATATTTCACTGGCCAACTGTTCTTTTTGATGATCACCGACCAGGTTCAGAACACAGTTTGAAATGATCAGGTCAACCGAATTATCTGCGACCATAGGTTTGTCATTACGTTGTGCTGTTTGCCAGACTTCCAGTTGATGTACACCATCAACATCTGTGACCGGATTATCCGCCAGCCATGCATCCATCGCTGTCAGGTCCAGTGCCAGATCCTGTATGTGGCCTTTACGAAAATCAACACGGTCACCTCCTAACTTCTCTGCCATCTCAGCCTGGTATTTGCGTGACAACCCCAGCATATCGTCATTCATATCAACACCGATGACCTTGCCCTTGTCGCCAACCAACTGTGCGGCCATGTAACATATCTTGCCGCTACCACTGCCTAGATCCAGAACAATGTCTCCTTCCTGAACATAACGCGAAGGATCACCACAACCATAATCCTTATCAATGATCTCCTGTGGCAAAAGCTTTAACAGAGAAGCATCATAATCAACCGGGCAACATAAACTTTCCTGTCGCTCATTGGCGCCTTCTGAATACCGTTCAAGTACAGCTGACTTCACACTCATAATACAAACCTCATTTAAATAACATTAAATATCAATCTAGTTCTCTTCTGAAATTATTTTTTCTCTAATTTCCTTCTTTCCCGAAACAAATGGCTGCAGCAACAACCAATGTAAAAAAATTACTTTATATCCCTGAAATTCATTCAGGCCTATCTTCATTTTTATATGGCCATCTTTTGGCTGTGGTCGATAGGTGCGAAAAATATAATCCCACCAGGGGATATTAAATCCGTAATTGCTATTCGTCTCTACCTTGATGACCGAATGATGTACACGATGCATATCTGGTGTGACGATAAAATAGCGTAGCAAGCGATCAATGCTGGCCGGGATCCGTATATTACTATGATTAAACATGGACGAAATATTTAATATGATTTCAAAGACTATTACCGCAGCAACCGGGGCGCCGAACAAGGCAATAAAGAAGAATTTTATAAACATCGACAGGATAATTTCAAAAGGATGAAAACGTAAGGCCGTCGTCACATCAAAGTCCAGATCGGTGTGGTGCACTCTGTGTATCCGCCACAACAGGGGAATTTTATGCGTGATGACATGCTGGCCGTAGATCACCAGATCCATGAGTAAGAAAGACAATACAAACGACGGCCAAAACCCTGCATCGACAATATTGAATAATCCCCAATCCCTGGCCATCGAAATTTCGGCCACAGCAACCGTGGCAATGGGTATTAAAAAACGAACCAGTAACACATCAAGACCCACCAGGGCCAGGTTATTCAGACGCCTGTTCCAACCCAGTAAGGGCGTTCTTCTTGGTGTTAATGCCTCCCATATAAGCATCAGAGCCAGAACTGTCGCAAACGCACCCAGGCGAAACAGTGCTTCGTTATTTTGTAATAATTGTTCCACGACCCATCCTAACCAAATTATAAAAAGACATATACAGAGTATGTAGATTGACCTGAACTTAATGAGGAGGTTCATAAGATGTCCGGTCATAACTATTTCCAGGTAGTTTGGGTATATATACAGGGCTGGCAATAGGATAAAATCATGGCATTAACAATCCAGACAGGAATAACACGTGGGATATATGAACACTACAGCCTATCCGGCCACCAGACCGCGTCGCATGCGACGTGATGACTCCACGCGCCGTTTGATGCGAGAAAACCACTTGCATGTCGATGACCTGATCTATCCCATGTTCATTATCGAAGGTAATGCCAGACGTGAAGTAATTGAATCCATGCCTGGCATTGAACGTGTAAGTATTGATGAATTATTGCAAGAGGCAGAACAACTGGTAAAACTGGGAATCCCTGCGATTGCACTATTTCCTGTGATCGCAGCTGATAAAAAATCCGAGGATGCAGCAGAGGCCTGGAACCCGGATGGCCTGGCGCAGACAGCTGTTAAGGCACTGAAGGAAAAATTTCCTGAACTTGGTGTGATTACAGATGTTGCCCTGGATCCATTTACCACCCATGGTCAGGATGGCCTGATCAATGAACAGGGTTATGTCATGAATGATGAAACTGTTGAAGCATTGGTCAAGCAGGCGGTATCGCATGCAGATGCCGGGGCCGATATCGTTGCACCTTCAGACATGATGGACGGACGGGTTGCCGCAATCCGTGCTGCCCTGGAAAAATCTGGCCATACCAATACGCGTATTCTCGCCTACTCTGCAAAATATGCCTCCGCATTTTATGGGCCTTTCAGAGAGGCCGTCGGTTCCTCGGCAAATCTCGGCACTGGCGATAAAAAAACCTACCAGATGGATCCTGCAAATAGCGATGAAGCATTACGTGAAGTTGATCTGGATGTAAATGAAGGCGCAGACATCGTTATGGTAAAACCGGGCTTGCCCTATCTTGATATTGTCAGTCGGGTTAAAGATACCTTCCAGATGCCAACTTTTGTTTATCAGGTTAGTGGTGAATACGCCATGCTCAAGGCAGCTTCGAACAATGGCTGGCTAGATGAACGCGCTACCGTGATGGAAACACTGGTCGCCTGCAAACGTGCGGGAGCAGATGCCATATTGACCTATTATGCAAAACAAGCTGCAGAATGGTTGCAGGAATAATTCAATTTGCATGACAAGGAAACAACAAACTTTTAGTTGTAAGCGCCGATCTTTTTTACAATATAGTTTTATGGGTCTCAGTGCCTTTGTTGGTAACAGTCTGCTTTTACCCAATATCTCCAATGCATCTCCATTAGGCCTGGAATCAATCGGCGATCTACAAGCACCTGATAGTAATGGTGTACGTTTACCCAAAGGGTTTTCTTCTCGAATTATTGCTCGATCAGGCTATGATTATTTTGGCTATAGCTGGCTCGCCGCACCTGATGGTGGCGCCACGTTTGCTACAGATGATGGCGGCTGGATCTATGTTTCTAATAGTGAAATGCCTTATGGTAATGGCGGTGCAGGTTCGCTTCGCTTTGACAAAAACGGCAAGCTAATCGACGCTTACAGTATCTTAAATAACACCAGTCGAAATTGTGCAGGTGGACATACTCCATGGGGAACATGGTTATCCTGTGAGGAAGTTGATGCTGGCCAGGTTTGGGAATGTGATCCTTACGGTAAAAATGATCCGGTCCTGCGTGCATCCCTGGGACGATTTAATCATGAAGCCGTTGCTGTCGATACCAACACCATGCAACTTTACTTAACCGAAGATAAAATGCAGGGTTGTTTATATCGCTACACATCCAATTCCCTGGATAAGACGGGTTATCCTGATCTGGATAATGGTTATCTTGAGGTGGCTGAAATTATTTATGGAGAAATAGGAGCCTTACGCTGGCATCTGCTTCCTGATCCCCAGGCAAAGGATATACCTACACGCGAACAGGTAACTCAAAGTTCTGGCTTCAATGGTGGCGAAGGTATCTGGTTTCATCAGGGTGCCATATTCTTCACTACCAAAGGCGACGATCGTGTTTATACCTATGATATCAAGAACAATAATCTCAGCATCATATATAACGCCGCACTGTATATATCCCCTGTATTGTCCAGAATTGATAACATCACCTCAAATAAATCAGGAGAATTGCTTGTCGGTGAAGATGGTGGTGATTTACAGATCGTTATCATCAGCAAAGAGGGAAAGGTAAAACCTTTACTCCAGCTTATCGGACATGATTATTCAGAGATCACGGGCCCCGCTTTTAGTCCAGATGGTTCGAGGCTCTACTTCAGTTCCCAACGTGGCATAACCGGAAGATCTGAATCTGGCATCACTTTTGAAATTACCGGTGCTTTCTAGACACACTCAAATAATGTTACTTTGACGTATCAATCCCACCAAACTCTTTAAGCAGATCTTCGATAAATTCATTCAGTTGTAATGTCATAATAGCGAAGTCCTGATCAAACTGGGTTGCGTCATCATCGTAATCACTTTGTGCATCCTCCTGAACAATATCTTCGAAACGCAGACGTTTTATAGAAAAATCATCAGACAGGACAAACTGGATATTTTCTCGCCAGATAATGGCAAGCTGTGTGACTCGTTTGCCAGCCTTCAGATGACTCATTACTTCATCACTTTCCAGTTCCTGATTTTTACATCGAATAATATTCTTACTTTCGCGAGCATTTTGTAATTCGCATTCATTATTCAGATCAAAACCTTTAGGTGCTTGCTGTTTTACCCAACGAGTCATTGTATCTGCAGCATCACCAAGACAGGAAAGTGGCACGACAGGCAATACACCCAGAGAGGCTCGCAGGTGATCCAGAAATTCTTCAGCTTTGTTGGCACTAGCAGCATCAATGATCAGTAAATTATGTTTTGGATCAAAATATGCGTAGATAAGATAAGATCGGGTCAAGGCTCTGGGTAAAAGACTATGAATAACATCCTCTTTAATATTGTGCCGCTCTTTTCGATAGATATTCCGGGCCTGATCTGTTTCAAAATCTATAATTTTTTCTTCGACCATTTCATTAATCGCAGCGGGAGGTAAAATCTTTTCCTGCTTACGAGCACAAATCATGATATAGCCACCACAACTATGTGTATAGAGCTCGCTGTTCTTTCCTAGAGGTGGCACCCAACCATATCTGGAAAAATCCAGGTTGCTACAGGGTCTAAAGTTTTCACCCTCCAGCGCTGCTTCAAGTGTTTCCGTGGATAGGTCAATTTGTTTGGTGAGTCGGTAGATTCGGAGATTTTTAAACCACATAAAATTACGCCAGTTGAATGAAGACTAGATGAAAAGGATGAGGATTATGGAGTCAAGGTTGGCCTTAAGCAAATCAAACAAGGAATGGATTAATATTCTAATCGTTAGCGGGAAGGAACCCCGTTTCTAGATTTCTGAATAAATCTACAGTTCCAGTTCCTTAATCTTCCGCGTCAGGGTATTCCTTCCCCAGCCCAGTAATTTTGCAGCTTCCTGGCGTTTGCCTCCGGTGTGCTGAAGTGCTGCTTCAATCATTGTCCGTTCAAATTTCGGTAAGGCTTCTCCTAATAAATCTGCACTGCCGTTCTCAATATTTGCACTGGCCCAGCTAAACAATCCGGCTTCCCAATCCGAAAATGATTTACCAGATTCTACCGAGCCCTGTAATTCAGGTGGCAGATCATCGACATGGATATCCCTGCCTGGCGCCATAACCGTGACCCAACGACAAAAATTCTCCAGTTGCCTGACGTTTCCTGTCCACTCTGCATTTAATAAAAATTTCTCTGCCTCAGGTAAAAGAATTTTTGTCTCTGTCTGCAGCTCTGCGGCGGCAAGTTTCAGAAAATGATTGAGTAATTCGATAATGTCTTCAGGTCTGTCCCTCAATGGTGGAACATGTACACGAATTACATTCAGGCGGTGCAATAAATCTTCACGAAATGTACCTTCCTTAACGTGCTCTTCAATGGCCTGATGTGTCGCTGCAATAATCCTCACGTCAACCTTGATTGGTGTATGTCCACCCACACGATAAAACTCTCCTTCAGCCAGGACACGTAGTAGACGTGTTTGCATGTCTGCTGGCATATCTCCAATCTCGTCCAGAAATAATGTGCCGCCATCTGCCTGTTCAAAACGTCCTGAGCGCCTGGCAGTCGCACCAGTAAAAGCACCTTTTTCATGGCCGAAGAACTCAGACTCCAGTAATTCTCTCGGAATAGCCGCAGTATTCAACGCAATAAAAGCTTTGTCTGCGCGTGGGCTATGCATATGCAAGGCCCTGGCAACCAGCTCTTTTCCTGTTCCTGATTCACCAGTGATCAATACAGTAAGATCAGATCCTGACAATCTTGCAATCGCCCTGAATACTTCCTGCATTGCCGGTGCAGAACCAATTATTTCTGAAATATCATTTGCGTCTTTTGTATCTGCTTCGACCAATCCCTGCTGTTTCTCATTGAGTGCTCGGTTTACAAGTCCTACTATTTCTTCGACATCGAATGGTTTTGACAGGTACTCAAAGGCACCCTCGCGAAAGGCCGACACAGCCCGATCCAGATCTGAATAAGCAGTCATAATAATGACGGGGATGTCTGGCACCCGTTGCTTTAGATTTTCCAGTAAGGAGATCCCGTCCATTTTCTGCATTCTGATATCAGAGATGATGACATCAGGTTGATCATTATCAAGTTCCGCCAGAATCTGTGTAGGGTCTTCGAAACTGCGTGGTGTCAGACCATTTTTGGTAAAGGCTTTTTCAAGCACCCACCGGATTGATTTATCATCATCAACGATCCATATGTTTTTTGAATTTTCCATTAATCTTCACTCACTGGTAAGTAAATACTAAAAATTGTTTTATTATCTTTTCTTTCATAATTGATGAGGCCGCCATGCAAATTTATCAATGACTGGGCGATGGATAAACCAAGCCCTGTTCCTTCTGGACGACCTGTTATCATCGGGTAAAAAACATTTTTTTCTATTTCTGCAGGAATCCCCGGACCATCATCAATAATATCGATACGTGCAACCAGGCGATGTATATTCTGACGAATCGTAAGCTGACGAACGACGCGCGTCTGTATACAAATATAACCCTTGCCTTCTGTTGCCTGTAATGCATTACGCATGACGTTCAAAAAAACCTGTATAAGCTGTTCACGATCCCCTTTGATCTCTGGCAGGCTTGGATCGTAATCACGTTGAAACTCGGGACAGGTTTCAAACTCTGCCTTGAGTAAACTGCAAACATATTCAATGACTTCATAAATATTTAAATCAACACAATGTAATTGTTGATCACTGGCCAACATTCGATCTATAAAATTCCTTAGTCGATCCGCTTCCTGAATAATAATATCTGTGTATTCAATTAACTCCCTGGATTCTGACTTGTCTTCCAGTTTATCTTCCAACTCACTTTGTAAAAGTTGGGCTGCTCCACGAATTCCACCCAGGGGATTTCTTACTTCATGGGCCATACCACGAACCGCTTCTCTTGAGGCATCATGCAACATGAACAAATTTTCATCATCCAGGACCCGCTGCAGGGAACGTGCATCCGATAGTTCAACAATTAGCTCAACACAAACATCATCTTCAATGACTGGCGTAACGTAGCAATCAACAGTAATTTCTCCATTGTGCGGCAGCTGTAAAACCATGGCTCTTTCGGTAAACTGAATATGCGTTTCAAGTGTTCTTTTTAGCACCTGATCAAAGTCACGCGACCCCAGCAGAATCTCATTCGGTGTCTGCCCTTCCATCTGTCGGGTACTGACAGACAGTAGATTTTCTCCCGCGGCATTCACACATACGAGTCTTAATTGATCGTCAAACAGCAATACGGCTGTTGCCAAATTGTCATAAACACGTCCTGTCGTTTCTACGGTAAAAGCCATAGATCAATAAACTAGCATAGATACGCACTAATATGGTGCGCAGTGATACATAATTTTTTAATATTCATCAGTGTCTCATTAGTATCCTTATTAATTACAATGACTTATGGGGAAATCAGTCTATAGCATCAATATCGATGCATCATTACACCATATAGGTGCAAGAAGCAGACCAAGATTAAAGGATCAGAAAAATAAAAACTGCTGGTTTGCGGGGGGGTCTACTGAGCCCCTATCTGGGGCTTGGGCGGTTTGGAGCGCCGGGACGATTCGGGTTTAGAGCCGATGTCCTCTTGATAGTAAATGAAACAGTTGCAGAGCTTTTCAGGGATTTACCATCCTTATTGACGACATCAACCTTAACTGTATGTGTACCCCTATCAAGGTTTGTCATCTGAAATGATGGCGAGCTAGAGTCACCCTGTTTCTTGCCATCCATGTAGAAGATAAAACTGTCTGATTCTCTCAATGCTGGCGTGATCGTAACACTGACATTAACTTCACCTATATTGCCAGTAAATACATGGTTGTTTTCCGGAGTAACAATTTCCAGTTTTGTATAGTTACCCAGATCGGGTTTTTCAGGAGGCGTATATTTAAAATTATCAGGCCCGGCTGGAATCGTTTGTACCTTGTCTATCCTGACTTTCTCGGCATCCGAGGAAGGCCTGTCTGTGTAAGTGACATTACCGTCTGCATCAACCGAGCGATACACCTCGGCAAAAGCCGGGGTCAAAAAGCTCAGTGAAATAAAGAACACAAGTAGTCGCATGGGTCTCAGCATAGTCCATATATCTTATCGTCACAATATTTGAGTAATGGAAATGGGATGAAGTTCAATATCGTCTTACTTCCGTGGACATAGGCAGTTCTCACAGCCAGAGCCACAAGGGGATACCGAGGTTGTTTGCGACGCCGTTCCTGCGCATCCATGCGCCCACGGCATACAGTACATCGCTGTACATAAGCCATTCTCGGACTCCTCGACTCTGTCTCCTGATTCGTTCTACCTCCCGCATCCCTGCGGTCGTGTCCTTCACGGCATCGCCTACATGGATGTAGGCGCTTAGGATTAGTCTGGAACATTAATCCTGAAGGACATCCAAAACCAACGCCGCTCTTCTGCATCCTCCATACGGAGATACCGAGGTTCGTGGAGACGCCGTTCTCGCACTCACCTTCACTATACCTAGGTTCGTTGAGACGCCGTTCCTGCACATCCATGCGCCCACGGCATACAGTACATCCTGTACATAAGCCATTCTCGGACTCCTGTCCTTCACGGCATCGCCTACATGGATGTAGGCGCTTAGGATTAGTCTGGAACATTAATCCTGAAGGCCATCCTTGGCCAAAAAAAAGCCCCCTAAAAGGGGGCTTCATCAACGTAAAAAAGACTGTATTTTACAAACTGTAATACTGGTCAAATTCTACTGGGTGTGTAGCCATACGCAGACGATTGACTTCTTCCATCTTTAATTCGATGTAACCGTCAATCATGTCATCCGTAAAAACACCACCTGCTGTCAGAAATCCACGATCAGCATCCAATGCATCAAGTGCCTGATCCAGTGAAGTAGCCACAGTTGGTATTTCTTTTTCTTCTTCTCTGGTCAGGTCATAAAGATCCTGTTCCATAGGTGCACCTGGATCGATCTTGTTCTGAATACCGTCAAGACCTGCCATCATTAATGCAGAGAATGTGAAGTAAGGGTTGCCGCATGAATCCGGATATCTAACCTCAATTCTACGGGCCTTTGGATTTGCATCCCAGGGAATACGAATAGAAGCTGAACGGTTGCGTGCCGAATAGGCTAATAAGCAAGGAGCTTCGAAGCCCGGAACCAGACGCTTGTAGCTGTTGGTACTGGCATTTGCAAAGGCATTAATTGCGCGAGAATGTTTAAAGATACCGCCAATATAGTGCAGTGCCATTTCAGACAGACCGCCATACTGATCACCAGAAAAAAGATTATCACCATCTTTAAACAGTGATTGGTGAACGTGCATACCGTTACCATTGTCACCTACCAGTGGCTTGGGCATGAAAGTCGCAGTCTTGCCATAGGCATGAGCAACATTCTGCACAACATATTTAAGAATCATGTTCTGATCAGCACGTACTAATAAAGTATTAAATCGAGTACCGATTTCGGCTTGACCCGCAGTAGCCACTTCATGGTGGTGCACTTCAACCGGCACACCCATTTCTTCCAGGATTGTGCACATTGCAGAACGAATATTTTGCTGTGAATCAACCGGTGGTACTGGGAAGTACCCACCCTTCACGCCAGGACGGTGACCGATATTCTTGTCCTCAGTTATGGTATCGCTGTTCCAGCAACCTTCATCGGAATCAACCTCGAAGAAAGCACTGTTTACATTATCTGACCAACGCACATCATCAAAGATAAAAAATTCTGGTTCTGGACCAAAGTATGCAGTGTCAGCAACCCCCGTTGACTGCAGATAAGCCTCTGCACGTTTCGCCAGGGAACGTGGGTCACGTTCGTAACCCTGCATTGTTGTTGGTTCCAGAACATCACAGCGGATGTTGACCGTTGCATCGTCATAGAAAGGATCGATAACTGCCGTGTCTGCTTCAGGCATCAACACCATATCTGACTCGTTGATACCCTTCCAACCTGAGATCGATGACCCATCAAACATTTTGCCATCGTTAAAAAAAGCATCATCCACAATAGAAGCGGGGATGGTGACATGCTGCTCCTTACCTATCGTATCGGTAAAACGCAGGTCAACAAACTTAACCTCATGATCTTTGATGAGCTTTATCACATTTTCTTTAGACATTATTTTCTCCTCGTCAATGTCGTGACTGATTAGCTTTTGAAAGCAGTTGCGATCGCCCTGCTGCTTAGGCCGCAGTCAGAGCAATAAATATTATTATTAGAATTTGAAAGGCTGCATTTAACATGCCAATAATTAAACATGCAACTTTAATTCTTTTTACTTAGGAAAATTCTCCAGATCTTGCTATATAGATGTCAATTCCAGCCTTAAAATAGTGATTTTTAATCATTAATATCAATAAGTTAATAGTTCCGCACAGTTTTCGATCGTTTGCAGACCCTGCATCGGGTTAAACATTAATAAGGAGCTAATAGCGGAATAAAAAGTATACCTTCAAAATAGAGGTAGCACTAATATAGTGCGGATATTGCACCTAACGCACTGTTATGGTGCTTTTGTTTTATAATAGTCCGGATACAGCAACATGACGATCTGAAACAACCTTAACATCTAGCTGCGCCAATCCAGCAATATCTAATTGTGATTGAATTTCTTCAGGCAAGAATGCAGCGCAAAGAGAATGATAGAAGTCCTCGCGCAAAACCTGCGGCTCATCTCTTGCGTATAAATCGACAAATTCCCTGGCAACTTTCTCAGACTCAGGCCGCATCAGATCCATGATGAATACTCGAGTACCGGGAACACCAGATTGTTTAATACTTTCCCACAAAACATCCGGGGTGTGCAGATGATGTAATAAACTATTACTGATGATCACATCATAGTCATCACGAGGTAAATCTACCCCGGGCAACATGCCTTCTAATAGATGAATCCTGTCTTGCAACTGTGCTTTTTGAATAGCAAGTTTCCCCTGTGCCAGCATCCTGGACGCACCATCAAGGCCATCAATCTCACAATCTGGACATGCCCGGGCAAAACGAATACTTATATCCGCAGGCCCGCACCCCAGATCAAGTATGTGACCACTTACTTTTTCTTCTGGGAAGGTATCTTTGAATACCTGGATAAACATATCATGAGGCTCATCAAAATTAGCCTGGGCATAGGCCAGGGCCTGTGCTTCATCATTCATGAGTTCGGGTTCCGGGATTCTCTGCATAACTCTCTTATTAAATACGCTCCAAAATCTTGTCAATATATGTAAGAAAAATGAATAACCTAATTCTTTTTATCTATTGATAATCAAGCCAGTGGCGCTTGGGTTACTACAGCAGTTGCACTATACTTTGCGCCCTTTGAATATCCAGACTACCTGGCTTGGCGGAAAGTAACACTAGACACTATTTGGAATGACAGATTACAACTTAACACATCTCAAACAGCTCGAAGCAGAAAGCATTTTCATCATTCGTGAAGTTGCTGCTGAGTTTGATAAACCGGTCATGCTTTATTCGATCGGTAAGGACTCGACTGTCATGCTGCATCTTGCCTTGAAGGCCTTTTATCCCGGGAAATTACCCTTCCCCCTGATGCATGTGGACACCACCTGGAAATTTCGTGAAATGATCAAGTTTCGTGATCAGCAAATGGAAAAGCTTGGGCTGGATCTGATCGTTCACATTAACCAGGAAGGCGTAGACGCAGGTATCGGACCGTTTACACATGGTAGCCAGAAACACACTGATATCATGAAAACCCAGGGCCTGAAACAGGCGCTCAACGAGCATCAATTCGATGCCGCCTTTGGTGGTGCCCGTCGCGATGAAGAAAAATCCAGGGCCAAGGAACGCGTGTATTCATTCAGGGACAAGAACCATACCTGGGATCCAAAGAACCAACGTCCGGAACTGTGGAATTTATACAATGGCAAGATTAACAAGGGAGAGAGTATTCGTGTCTTCCCGCTTTCCAACTGGACAGAACTGGACATCTGGCAGTACATCCATCTGAACAAGATCGATATTGTACCCTTGTATTTTGCCAAACCAAGACCTGTGGTTAGCTATGAAGGCATAGATATTATGGTAGATGATGACCGCATGCCTTTGGCAGAAGGTCAGGAACCTGAGATGAAAACCGTAAGGTTTAGAACACTCGGTTGTTATCCGCTCACGGGGGCAGTGGAATCAGAAGCCACCACATTGCCTGAGATTATTCAGGAGATGTTACTGACGACTACCTCCGAGCGTCAGGGACGTCTGATCGACAGCGATCAATCAGGTTCCATGGAAAAGAAAAAACGCGAAGGTTACTTCTAGGAACATCCTTTCAGGAATATTCACTTAACTTATTTATCTGGTCATTTATACATGTCACATCAATCCGATTTAATCAGCACAGACATCGACGCTTATCTCGCACAGCACGAGAGAAAAGAGCTATTAAAATTACTCACCTGTGGCAGTGTTGATGATGGCAAAAGCACCTTGATTGGTCGCCTGCTGCATGATTCAAAAATGATTTATGAAGACCAGCTGGAATCAATCAAGGCTGACAGTATTAAATCAGGAACAACCGAAGGTGAGTTTGATCTGGCCCTGCTGGTGGATGGCTTACAGGCAGAAAGAGAACAGGGCATTACCATCGATGTCGCTTACCGGTATTTCTCTACGGCCAAACGTAAATTTATTATTGCCGATACACCCGGGCACGAACAATATACGCGCAATATGGCAACAGGCGCTTCGAACTGTGACCTGGCCATCATTTTGATTGATGCGCGACATGGGGTACAGGTTCAAACCAAACGTCATAGTTTTATTACTTCTCTACTGGGCATCAAGCATGT
>QNEM01000013.1 GCA_003645215.1 Gammaproteobacteria bacterium | reverse complement strand
GTGGTGCGGGTATTCAAGCCGACATTGAAACGCTGGCAGCACATGGATGTATTGCGACTTCGGTTATCACCTCACTAACAGCTCAAAATACACAATCATTTTCTTACCATCTTCCTCAAGTTGCGGAAGATTTTCTCACTCAGGGCAAGCTGGTACTTAAGGATATAAGGATCGATGCCTGTAAAATCGGCGCGATTGGTTCTCAGGAACTGATACACGCGATTCATGAATTGATCGCAGATGTAACTTTTCCGGTAATATTTGATCCGGTTCTGCAATCAACAACAGGCCATGATTTTTCGAATGAACAGATGTGTTCTTTAATCTCCGAGCTGCTATTGCCTGTTACTACGGTGATCACCCCCAATCTCGATGAAGCATTGCAACTAACCGGGGCACCGACACCACAAGCCGCCGCTGAAAGATTTCTTGAGATGGGCTGTAAGAATATATTAATAACATCTGCAGAGACATCTGACATAGAAATCATTAATCATCTTTATCAAGAAGATGGACAGACTCAAACATTTACCTATGAGCGTTTACCTGGGAGTTTTCATGGATCAGGTTGCACACTGGCCTCTGCGATCAGTGCAAATCTTGCAAAAAATATTGAACTCACCACAGCAGTTGAACAAGCACAGGAATTCACCTGGGCCAGTCTCAAGCACGGTCTAACGCTGGGCAAGGGACAAATACACCCGAATCGCTTTTTTCAACAGTCAGAAATTAAATAGTTTTGAGATTCGAAATGAAAGGGCTTTATGCCATTACTGATACGGCTAACCTCAGCACAGAAACAATGCTTGCCAGGACTGAGGAAATCCTGCGCGCAGGTGCAAGACTTCTGCAATATAGAAATAAACAGGCAGATGAAAACACACGGATTGCCGAAGCCGAAGAACTCTACACATTATGCCGACAATATTCAGTGCCTCTGATTATTAATGATGATATTGCCCTCGCAGTTCAAACAGGTGCCGATGGCGTCCATTTGGGCAAGACTGATTCGACTATTGCTGACGCAAGAGAACGACTGGGCAATAAGGCGATAATTGGTTATTCCTGTTATAACGATCTGGATCGTGCACAACAAGCCTCAAAGTCCGGCGCTGACTATATCGCTTTCGGTGCATTCTTCTCCTCACCCAGCAAACCTGATGCAGCCCATGCGACACCTGAGATAATTCAAACAGCCAAACAAAGATTTAAGCTCCCTGTGGTTGCCATTGGCGGCATTACACCGGAAAATGGACAGTCTTTAATTGAGGCGGGGGCCGATATGCTGGCTGTTATTAGCGGACTATATGCGTCAGAAACCCCGTTTAATACAACAACAAAATACATAAATATGTTTAAGACTGAATCATGACAAAGAATTTATTTAAAGCAGCACAAGAACACATCCCCGGTGGTGTTAACTCGCCAGTTCGCGCATTCAAATCGGTGGGTGGTGATCCGGTATTCCTGGCCAAAGCCAGGGGGGCATATGTTTTTGACAGTAATGGCAAACAATATATTGATTACGTAGGTTCATGGGGCCCCATGGTCCTTGGTCACGCTCACCCCGATGTCATCAAGGCAGTACAGGAAACTGCAGCCAATGGACTCAGTTTTGGTGCACCGACAGAACTTGAGACACAAATGGCCAACAAGATTTGTGAAATCATGCCAAATATTAAAAAGGTACGCATGGTTAGCTCAGGTACAGAGGCTGCCATGAGTGCGATCCGACTCGCGCGCGGTTTCACCGGTAGAGACAAAATCGTTAAATTCGAAGGCTGTTATCACGGTCATGCAGATTCATTACTGGTTAAAGCCGGCTCAGGTGCATTGACACTGGGTGTGCCAACATCACCTGGCGTACCTGCAGATCTCGCCCAACATACACTCACATCGAGTTATAACAATCCAGAACAGATTGAAGAACTGTTTAAAGAAATCGGTGATCAAATTGCGGCCATTATCGTGGAGCCGATTGCTGGCAATATGAATTGCATCCCTGGCACACAGGAATTTCTTGAAACATTACGCCGTGTCTGTGATCAACATCAGAGTGTGCTCATCTTTGATGAAGTCATGTCTGGTTTCCGTGTTGCCCTTGGTGGTGCGCAATCAATCTATGACATCACCCCTGACCTGACTGTATTAGGTAAAGTCATCGGTGGTGGCATGCCGGTCGGTGCCTTTGGTGGTCGTGAAGATATCATGAACCACATCGCACCTGATGGCCCAGTTTACCAGGCAGGCACACTATCTGGAAACCCGGTAGCGATGAGTGCAGGACTTACTACATTAAACCTCATCACTGCACCAGACTTCTTTGAAGAATTGACAGAGACAACCAATACCCTGGTTAATGGATTGCAGGAAGTAGCAGATGCAGCAGGCATTCCTTTTACCACCAATGCAGTCGGTGGCATGTTCGGATTATTCTTCAGCGAAGCAGATTCTGTTTCTTCGTTTGATCAAGTCATGAGCTGCAATCAGGAACGCTTCAACACCTTCTTCCACGGTATGCTAGAGCAAGGCATCTACCTGGCGCCCTCTTCCTTCGAAGCAGGCTTTGTTTCAAAGGCGCACACTGATGAAGATATTGACAGAACCATTAGCGCTGCACGTGAAGTGATGAAAGAAATATAGAGATAAAAAAGCAGAGTTTACTGTTAGTGAATGAGCAATGTTTAGCCTTTCATAAACGAAATATTAGCAAGCCTGTTAACATTCAAAAATATTGGACACTACCGGAAACAGTAACAGTGACCTTACTGGTTCCCGCCTCCACTGCCGGTCCACTTGCCATTTCCATTGATTGCATCATTGCCCTTTGTGCACGTACAACCGGGGGGCGATGACCGCCAGTGTTGATGTTCAGCTTAATAATTCTATGATTCTTATCAGGCATATTTTTCTTAACAATCTCAACACGTGCCAGAAATGCCTGCATGGCTTCCTCGATCAATTCATTCTCAATTGTGACCCGTGTTTCTGTAGTCGGAACAAAACTCATTTGTTTAACCTGTAGTTTTTCCTGAAGCTTTCCTGTCAGCTCTGTCAACTCAGCAATATTTATACTCTTGATCTCTACTTGTTGACTCGCGCGCCAACCAATAATTATCTGTTTCCTGTATGTGGGATAGGTCTGATAATTTTTAGTCTGACTCTCAACGGCTGAATATTTTTTAATGACTGCAAGTGCCCACTGCATATCTATATTTATCTTTGCAGCAAGATCTGTTGTATCTGAGCCTTCGTGTTCAGTAGCTAGTAAAACAATCATTTGATCGTTAGGAACTTCTCGCTCAACTTGTGCCTGTATATTAACCTGATTAAAAAGTTGCTCTTGATCATGTGCGTTACTCATTAATGAAAAACAGAGTAAATACAACAGAAGAAATACCCTTAACGAAAAAATCATGCGAGACTCCTTATAGTCAGTGTTGTGTCGAGCCTTCAGCACCAAGCCCGGTTTGAGAACGTACATATTGATCTTTAAATGCCGTCTCCATATCAGAAATTTCTTGGCGGCTATCAGTTACCGAGAAAATATAAATACCAGCAAATGCAGCCGTCATTGAAAATAATGCTGGATGTTTATAGGGAAATATCGCTTCTGGATTACCCAGAATATCTACCCAGATAGTTGGCCCGAGTATCATACATGTCACTGCGGTAACAAGCCCAAGACTGCCTCCGATAAATGCACCTTTTGTAGTCAGCTTTTTCCAATACATAGATAGAAACAATATCGGAAAATTAACACTGGCAGCAATGGCAAAAGCAAGTCCTACCATATAGGCAACATTTTGTTGTTCAAAGACAATTCCCAGATAAATGGCCGCGATACCTAAACAGATTGTCGCAATTCGAGATACTTTTATTTCCTCACCTTCGTGTACTTTGCCATGCTTGATAACACTGGCATAAAGATCGTGAGAAATAGCAGATGCACCGGACAATGTCAGACCAGATACCACTGCAAGAATTGTTGCAAAAGCGACTGCTGAAATAAAACCCAGAAACATCTCACCACCCACGGCCTTGGCTAAATGAATTGCAGCCATATTATTGCCACCCATAATACCTCCACCTTCTGGGTCAATATATTCCGGATTATTGACCAGCATTACAATTGCACCAAAGCCAATGATGAAAGTGAGAATATAAAAATAGCCGATAAATCCGGTAGCATAAAAAATTGATTTACGGGCTTCTTTTGCATTAGGTACAGTGAAAAAACGCATTAAAATATGTGGCAAACCCGCAGTACCAAACATTAATGCGAGACCCAGAGATATTGCAGACACTGGATCTGACACCAGACCTCCAGGTGACATGATCGCCAAACCTTTATCATGTAAATTAATCGCCCTTGTAAAAAGCATTTCGAAGGAAAAATCCATTTTTTCCATGACCATTAATGCCATAAAACTGGCACCAAATAACAATAACACTGCTTTAATTATTTGCACCCAGGTTGTGGCTAACATGCCACCGAAAGTAACATATAAAATCATCAATACACCTACAATCACGACCGCATAATGATATTCAAGACCAAATAGTAACTGAATGAGCTTTCCAGCACCCACCATTTGCGCAACGAGATACAGTAATACCACAACCAAAGTCCCGCATGCTGCAAGGCTTCTTATCCGCACAGGATGTAACCGATAGGATACTGCATCGGCGAATGTATATTTGCCCAGATTCCTCAGTCTTTCTGCTAATAGAAACAGAATAATTGGCCAACCTACCAAAAACCCGATTGAATAAATCAGGCCATCAAAACCTGAAGCAAATACCAGCCCCGATATGCCCAGGAAGGAAGCTGCAGACATATAGTCACCGGCAATTGCCAGACCATTCTGGAACCCTGTAATATTCCCTCCTGCCGCATAAAAATCTTTTCTCGAACGAGTACGCCTCGCTGCCCAGTAGGTGATGCCTAATGTCGCACACACAAATACGAGGAACATGATGATTGCTGTACTGTTAACGGATTGTTTTACAACATTGCCACTGATACTGTCAGCAGCGAATAATATTCCGGGGGCAAATAGAGATATCAGCAGTAGAAAACATGATTTGGCCATGTTATTCAGTTCCTGATTTTTTAACATGATGCTCAATTAAATCCTGTCCTATTTGATCGAATTCATTATTTGCTCGCCATACATATATGCCCGTCAATAAAAAACTTATGATAATTACGAACACACCCACAGGAATACCCCAGGTGATAACACTGTTATCAGATAAAGGAATTGCAAATATTTCGGGACGAAATGCAATGATTAATATAAAGGCATAGTAGATAACAAGAACTGCGAGTGCCAAACACCAGCTGAATTTCCCACGCTTTCCTTCTAGTTCATGAAATTTTGGATCGTCATAAATCTTTTTATAGAACTGTTGCATGGTTAATCTACCCCGGTCTTAATCAAAAAATATTTATATTAAAAAAAACTGTCCTCTGCGATAACAATTCCATCTTCATCGGCATAGATATAATCACCTGGACTAATAATGACATCAGCAAAATTAACAGCGACATCACGTTCACCAATTCCTTTTTTAACGCTTTTACGAGGATTGGTATTCAGGGCTTTTACCCCAATGGCAATCCTGGCAATCACGGCAGAATCACGAATACAGCCGTAGACGATAATCCCCGCCCAATCATTGTCTTTGCCTAGCTCTGCCAACATATCACCCAGCAGGGCACATTTTAATGATGCATCACCATCGACAACCAATACCCGACCCTCACCAGGCTCTTCAAGCGCCGCCCTGACCAATGAGTTATCTTCAAATACCCTGACCGTTGATGCTGGCCCACAAAATTTCAGATTGCCACCATAATCGTTAAACATGGGGGTTGCTATCTGCAGCTTTTCTTCATATTCATCGTATAGATCAGCGGTGGCAAAAGTCATATTTATTTCCTTCAAAAATTAATTTATCAGGTTCTGATAATACTCAGGTCTTCTATCTTCAATCAAGTCATTCATCGGGGTGATGTTCTTCTGATGGCTTTCTGCAGGATCAATCTCGGTGATAAATAATGCTTCTCTTTGTGAAACCGCGCGTTGAACTAACACACCACCAGGTGCAACGATCTGACTCTTCCCGGTAAATTTTAGCTCACCATGTGGTCGCTTATCTGTACCAAATCGATTTGTCGTAATCGCAAACACCCTGTTTTCCAGACAGCGCGTAATCATCGCCTCCTGACAGAATGTCAGAACCAGATTAGATGGGTGGGCAATCACTTCGGCACCCTGCAATGTCAGACTACGCATAGCCTCCGGAAAGACCCAGTCAAAACACACCAACATCCCCACTTTGACTTCTTTAACAGTATTAACCTGAAGAGGTATATCTCCGGCATCAAAATATTTTTTTTCTTCATTGAATAGATGTAACTTTCTGTAGGTATGCTCAATTCCATCTGGACCAATCAGTAATGCACTGTTAAATATTTTATCTCTGCTTTTTTCAGCAAAACCCGTAACCAGATGAAAGTAATTTTTCCGACATAATTTCACCAATGCCTCGACCGTTGATGACTTTGCGGGATCTTCGGCCAGTGATTTTAATTCGTTTTTGTTCTGGAAATAATATCCGGTGAAAGCAAGCTCAGGAAGGACTATAAGATCGGCCTTAACATCCTGTAATGCATTCACTACTTTATTTGTATTGTGGCGGATCTTGCCAAACAATGGACGGAACTGGTAATAACCAACTTTCATAAGCAGGTGAAAAGCATACGGATAAGTAATGTAAAATATCCGAATTGGGACGCTTCACATTTCACTCTTAACACTTCACTTTTTCTCAGGTCGCTTCCAGTCTGACATGGATTTCTGTGGTGTACGGCTTAGCGCCAATTCATTCTCGGCGACATCCTTTGTAATCGTGGTTCCTGCCGCTATGGTTGCTCCAGAACTGACGGAGACAGGCGCAACTAATTGAACATCTGAGCCAATAAAAACATTATCACCAATAATGGTTTTATGTTTATTGGCACCATCATAATTACAGGTAATCACACCCGCACCAATATTAGTATTTGTTCCGACTTCGCTATCACCAATATAGCTTAGATGATTAACCTTCGAGCCACTACCTACGACAGATTTTTTAATCTCAACAAAGTTTCCGATATGTACGTTTTCATTGAGTACTGTCTCAGGCCTGATTCGGGCAAAAGGGCCTATGCGGCAGGCCTTTCCTATTACGGCATTTTCTATGACTGAATTAGGCAATATCTCAACACCATCATCAATGACAGTATCTTTGATAATGCAATTTGCACCGATGCGAACACCGCTGCCAATTTTTAAGCGACCTTCTAATATAACGTTGATATCAATATAACAATCAGAATCAATCTCCAGATCACCTCTGAGATCAAAACGACCTGGATCCATAATGGTGATGCCCCTACGCATTAACTGATGTGCCTGTATCAGTTGATAATAGCGTTCCAGCTCTGCCAATTGTGCACGATCATTGACACCTCGAATCTCAACTTCAGAATATGGCTGAACGGCATTGACTTTTATCCCATCATTGACCGCCATCTCAATAATATCGGTTAAATATAATTCACCCTGTGCATTATTGTCTTCAAGTTTTTCTACCCATTGTTTTAGTGCCTTACCATTGACAACCATCATCCCGGTATTTATTTCACTAATTCTTTTTTCGTCGTTTGATGCATCTTTGTCTTCAACAATTCGAGAAACTTCATCATTTCCATTGCGTACTATACGACCGTAACCGCGCGGATCTTCAACAAAGGTAGTTAACAGTGAAAACGTGGTTTCTTCTGCAGCATTTACCAGATCTGTAAGGGTTTCATTGGTAATCAACGGCACATCACCATAAAGGACCAACACAAGATCCTTGTCTGGAATATTTGGCAAGGCCTGCTTGACCGCATGACCGGTACCTAGCTGTTCTTTTTGTTCAACCCAGTCGACATCAAGGTGAGAGTGTTCTTCAATAAGCTGATCACCACCATAGCCGTAGATGACATGGATGCCACGCGTCTCCAACATCGATGCAGTATGATGGACATGTTCCAGAAGTGATTTACCAGCAAGCTGATGTAATACCTTTGGCAACTCGGAATACATCCGGGTGCCCTGGCCCGCTGCTAGAATAATAATACTTAGTGACATGATGAAACTGAGTCTACCGGATGGTCAACAAGAATTAAACCACCATGCTAATAATGAAATTAGCATGATGGCACAAGATTGTTAATGGCTACAGATTGTATATCTTAAGGTAAAGCTTAGGAACGGCCTTAGCGACCACGTAATTTTTGCAGGGCCTCATACTTCGCCCGGGCTTCGACCATTTGCTGTTGTACGTGCTCGAAATCAATATCATCGCCACGGTTTTCAAATGCGTGCTCGGCCTCTTCTTTTGCCTTCAGAACTGCAGCTTCATCCATGTCTTCTGTCCTCGCGGCACTGTCAGACAAAATCGTAACCACGTGTGGTTGTATTTCAAGTATGCCGCCAGATACAAAGAATGATTCTTCTTTATTTTCAGGCAATTCTAACCTGACTAAACCCGGTTTTAAGGTCGTTACCAGGGGAGTATGTCTGGGGGCAATACCCAGTTCACCCATTTTTCCTGGAACAAACACCATCTCGGCCACACCAGAATAAAGTTCTGTTTCAGCACTTACAATGTCAACATGGATTGTCATAGTCATTATTTGTTAATCCTTAGAGGGCCGTATTAATTTCAGGCTTCGGCCTTCATAGATTCCGCTTTCTCAACGGCTTCTTCGATAGTCCCTACCATATAGAAAGCCTGTTCAGGCATATGATCGTATTCACCATCAACAATACCCTGGAAGCCCTTAATTGTATCTTTCAGTGGTACGTATTTACCTGGTGTGCCAGTGAAAACCTGGGCCACTGTGAAAGGCTGTGAGAGAAAACGTTGAATCTTACGTGCCCGCGTAACCGCCAGCTTATCCTCTTCAGAAAGCTCATCCATACCCAGAATTGCGATAATGTCACGCAGTTCCTTATAACGCTGCAATGTATTCTGTACTGCACGGGTTGTATCGTAATGTTCCTGTCCAACCGCTAATGGATCCAGTTGGCGACTGGTAGAGTCCAGTGGATCAACAGCAGGATAAATACCCAATTCTGCAATTTGACGTGACAACACAACCGTTGCATCCAGATGAGCAAACGTTGTAGCAGGCGATGGATCCGTCAAGTCATCGGCAGGCACATAAACCGCCTGAATTGAAGTAATCGAACCCTTCTTGGTTGAGGTAATACGTTCCTGCAAACGCCCCATTTCTTCTGCCAACGTTGGCTGATAGCCCACAGCAGATGGCATACGGCCTAACAGTGCTGAACATTCTGTTCCCGCCAGGGTAAAACGGTAGATGTTATCCACGAAGAACAACACATCTCGTCCTTCTTCACGGAATTTTTCTGCCATAGTCAGACCGGTCAAGGCAACGCGTAAACGGTTACCAGGTGGCTCATTCATCTGACCGTAGACCATAGACACTTTCGACTCGCTGGGGGTCTCTACATTAACAACACCGGATTCCTGCATTTCAAAGTAAAAGTCATTACCTTCACGAGTACGCTCACCGACACCAGCAAAAACTGACAAACCAGAATGCTCTGTGGCGATATTGTTAATCAATTCCATCATGTTGACGGTCTTGCCAACACCAGCACCACCAAACAGTCCAACCTTGCCACCCTTTGCAAATGGGCAACACAGGTCAATCACCTTGATGCCTGTCTCCAGTAGCTCGACGGCCGGGCTTAATTCTGTAAATTTCGGTGCCTCACGGTGAATACTCCATCTTTCATCCGTTTAGATATCACCTTTCTCATCAATGGGCTCACCCAGCACATTCATGATGCGCCCCAATGTGGCTTCACCAACGGGAACAGAAATCGGTGCCTCCGTATTATCCACTTCCAGACCTCGTCTCAATCCATCTGTGGACCCAAGCGCGATTGTTCTCACCACGCCATCACCTATTTGCTGCTGCACTTCCAGGGTGGTATTGATCCCCTCACCTTTTACCAGCAAGGCGTCATATATCTTGGGGATTGACTCGGTTGGAAATTCCACATCGACCACAGCGCCGATAATTTGTACGATTTTTCCAGAACTCATTTCTTCTGTTCCTCAATTAATATCTTTAATAAATACGTTTAACTTAAACTGCTGCCGCACCGCTGACGATTTCAGATAATTCCTGAGTAATCGCTGCTTGTCGTGCCTTGTTATAGACCAACTGCAAATCATCGATCAATGTGCCCGCATTATCCGAAGCACTCTTCATGGCGATCATGCGTGCTGCCTGTTCACAGGCAATATTTTCAA
Source organism: Gammaproteobacteria bacterium (assembly GCA_003645215.1). Lineage (GTDB taxonomy): Bacteria > Pseudomonadota > Gammaproteobacteria > Eutrophobiales > Eutrophobiaceae > SMWN01. The sequence continues at coordinate 7,462 of QNEM01000013.1, read as the reverse complement.
TGACTCCCTGATACACCAATGACTCGATAAACCGGGTTAATAAGTGATCAACAACTTCCTTTGCGTCTGGCTCATAAATATAATCCCAGTGATGTTTCAATTCTTCTTCATCGCTTGCCTGAACCGGCAAGAGCTGTTCGGCCGTTGGCTCTTGTGTCATCGAATTAATAAATTTGTTGGAGATCAGGTATAGCTGATCGATCTTTTCTTCATTAAAAGAGTCCAGCATGATCTTTACTGTACCGATCAATTCATCAATCGCCGGTTTGTCACCAATGTGGGTTGCCTGGCCAACAATCGATCCACCAACACGAGTAAAAAAACTAACTGCTTTAGTACCAATCAAACACATGTCTATGTCTATGTCTTTATCTTTCCACTGTTTCATGTGGCTGATCGTTTCACGAAACAGATTTGAATTTAGACCACCACAAAGACCTCGATCACTGGAGACAATAATGATGCCAATCCGTTTAACCTCATCACGTTCGCCCAGATAGGAGTGCTTATACTCGGGACTGGCATTCCCCATGTGAGCAATAACATTACGCATCTTTGCTGCATAAGGCCTGGCTGCTTTCATTCGCTCCTGGACCTTGCGCATCTTGCTGGCAGCAACCATTTCCATTGCCTTGGTAATCTTTTGCGTATTTTTAATACTAGCAATTTTGGTTCTTACTTCTTTTGCGGAAGCCATCTATCTATGTCTCAACTTTAATTAATTTAATTATCAGTTCAATTGATACCGGTATTTACCATGTATGATTTTTCTTGAAGTGTTCAATGCTTTCCTTGAGTGAAGCTTCAATCTCATCACTATAGTCACCAGTATCATCAATCTGCTTCATTAGATCTGCGCGATCGCTATGCATAAAGGTGTGTAATGCATTCTCGAAGGCATCAACCTTTGCAAGTTCAATATCATCCAGAAAACCACCATCAGCCGCGTATAGAGTGACACCCATTTCAGAAATACTCAGTGGAGAATATTGTTTCTGCTTCATCAGCTCCATCACACGCTGACCACGTTCCAGCTGCGCAAGTGTCGCATCATCAAGATCCGATGCAAACTGGGCAAAAGCTGCCAACTCACGATACTGGGCAAGTGCCAGGCGAATACCACCACCCAGTTTTTTAATAATCTTGGTTTGTGCAGCACCGCCCACACGAGATACTGACAGGCCCGCGTTAATCGCAGGGCGGAAACCAGAGTTAAATAAGTCAGTTTCCAGGAATATCTGGCCATCGGTAATAGATATGACGTTGGTCGGCACGAATGCAGATACGTCACCCGCCTGTGTTTCAATAATAGGTAAAGCTGTCAGTGAACCAGTTTGGCCTTTGACCTTACCGTTAGTAATTTTTTCAATGTATTCAACACTCACACGTGATGCACGTTCTAACAAACGTGAATGCAGATAGAACACATCACCAGGATAGGCTTCACGGCCTGGTGGGCGTTTCAACAATAATGAAATCTGACGATAAGCCCAGGCTTGCTTGGTTAAATCATCATAAATAATCAGTGCGTCTTCACCCAGATCACGGAAATATTCACCCATGGTGCAACCGGAATAAGGTGCAATATATTGTAGTGCAGCTGAATCAGAAGCACTTGCTGAAACCACGATGGTGTGTTCCAACGCACCATGTTCTTCCAGCTTGCGAATAACCGCTGCCACCGAAGAGGCCTTTTGACCAATCGCAACATAGACACACTTAACACCGGTGCCTTTCTGATTGATGATGGTATCTACCGCGACAGCCGTTTTACCTGTCTGGCGATCACCAATAATAAGTTCACGTTGTCCACGTCCAATTGGCACCATGGAGTCAATTGATTTCAGTCCGGTTTGAACAGGTTGATCAACAGACTTTCTGGCAATAACCCCGGGGGCAATTTTTTCAACCGGGGAGGTTTCTGTAGCACCAATATCACCCTTGCCATCAATCGGGTTACCCAATGCATCGACAACACGACCCAGTAATTCCCTACCGACAGGAACTTCAAGAATACGTTGAGTACATTTGGCCGTATCACCTTCAGAGATATGCTCGTATGGGCCCATGATAACGACGCCAACTGAATCGCGTTCAAGGTTTAACGCCAGGCCGTAGGTATTGCCAGGGAACTCTATCATTTCACCCTGCATGGCATCACTTAAGCCATAAATAGTTGCAATCCCGTCCTTCAAACTAACCACGGTACCTTCGGTACGGGCTTCGGTTTCAAGATCCAGACCCTGAATTTTTTTCTTAATCAGATCACTGATTTCTGTTGCACTGATGGACATGCTTATTCCTCATCTACCATTTTTATTCGGTTATACCGCTATTCAATTCCAAAATTATCTTTAAAAAATATATTAACTAGTCATCTGCGTGGCCAATGCCTTCAAACGACCTTTTACCGAGGCATCAATGACTGAGTCACCTGCCCGGATTACCACACCACCGATTAATGAATCATCAACATCGCTGGTGATTTCTACTTTTCTACCCAGACGCTTTGCCATGGCTTCCGAGATTGCGGCCTGCTGATCTGCTGCCAGTTCATAGGCAGATGTCACAGAAACTTCAATCACGCCTTCAGCTTCAGCTCGAAGTTGTTCAAACAAATTATTTATTTCAGGGACAATTGCCAGTCGTCTGGCATCTGCAAGTACGTTCACCAGATTACTGCCAGTCTCATTCAATGACTCGCCACACACACCCAGAACAAATTCAGATATTGCCGCAGCATCCAGTTTCGGGTTGCTTAGTACTGCCTGCATTTGAGCATCGCTCACAACTGAATCAAGCAGTCCTAACATCTCTGACCACTCGCTCAACTTGCTTTCTTCACTTGCCGTTTCGAATACGGCTTGAGCGTAGGGTCTGGCTATTGTTGTCTTTTCCTGCATTAGTCTCGTCTTATCCTAAATCGACTTATAAGCCAGCACTGATTTTATCGAGTACTTCGTTATGTGCATTTTTATCGACTTCTCTCATCAATATTTGCTCAGCACCGGCAATTGCCAGGGCAGAGACTTCAGCTCGCAATGCATCTTTAGCCTGCTGACGTTCCTGATCAATCGCACCCCGGGCAGCTGTGATAATACGTTCACCTTCAATACGGGCATTATCCTTGGCTTCATCAACAATCTCATCATGGCGTTTTTGTCCGAGATCGATGAACTCCTTGGATTTTTCTTTGCCTTCACGCAAAATTTCAGCTGATCTTTTCTCTGCAAGCTCAAGTTCATGATGACCCTTTTCTGCTTCAGCCAGACCGTCTGCAATTTTCTTGGTACGTTCACTCAGCGCGTTCATGATGGGTGGCCAAACATACTTCATGGTAAAAACCACAAGCATGAAGAATGAAAGTGATTGAGCGACTAATGTGACTGTAATATTCATGTTTGTACCTCTGTATCCAGTTGCTTGTTACTAACCGGTAGTTAAGCAGCTACTGCGAACAGTACGTACAATGCGATACCCACTGCGATCATCGGTACAGCATCAACCAGACCCATAACGATAAAAAACTGGGTACGTAACATCGGAATCAGTTCGGGCTGACGAGCAGCGCCTTCCAGAAAACGACCACCGAGAATACCAATACCAACAGCTGCACCCAGGGCACCTAGACCCATCATTAAAGCGCCTGCGATAAATAATAATGCTTGTTCCATTTCTATCTCCTGTAACTTTGTAAAACGTAACTGTTAAAAATACTTACTAAATTTCCGACCAAATTCCCAGTACTAAATTTTTAATGCTCCTGATGTGCCATCTCCATATAAACAATTGTCAACGTCATAAAAATGAACGCCTGTAAGGTAATAATCAAGATATGAAAAATTGCCCAGCCTAATTGTAATATCCCACCAAATATTCCCATACCCAATCCACCGCTATACATCAGGGCAATCAAAATAAAGATGGTTTCACCTGCATACATATTACCGAACAACCGTAATGATAATGAGAGTGGCTTGGCTATCAGGGATACACCTTCCAGTACCAGATTAACGGGCATCCCCACCTTACCGAACGGCTGAAATGCCAATTCACCAAGGAATCCACCAATACCTTTGATCTTGATACTGTAATAAATCATCAGAAAGAACACGGCGAAGGCCATACCAAAGGTGATGTTTGGATCAGTGGTCGGGACCACCTTGAAATAAACATGATGTGGATCCATACCAAGAGCATAGTGACCAAACTGCTGTGCTACCCATGGCAGCCAATCAACCGGCAACAGATCCATCAGGTTCATCAGGAAGACCCAACAAAAGATGGTCAGAGCCATTGGTGCAACTAAATCATTTTTCGCACTGAATGAACCTCGAACACTGTCATCAATAAATTCAATAATCCATTCAACAAAATTTTGTAATCCCCCAGGGACACCCGAAGTCGCCTGCCTGGCAGCCTTATGGAAGAAATAGAAAAAGACCAAACCAAGAAAAGTAGACCAGCCCAGAGAATCAACCTGCAAGGCCCAGAAGCCCATTTCCTTGATCTCTTCAGCACTGTGTGCAAAACCCCAATGACCATCCGCATGCTGGCCATAGGTCAGGTTGGTTAAATGATGCTTTATATATGCAGTTGAAGTTAAGCCTTCAGAAGACATTCAATTTATCTCAAAATATTATTAATTAATTTTTTCTAGTTTTTACTAGATATGGCCAATCCAGCCAAATTTATAATCATTATTAGTATGTACGCAGCGAAAAATGAAACCGCGTGCAATGGCTTTATTAATGTAAAGCAGATTACAAACATTGCCATTGTTAATAAAAACTTCTGACCTTCGCCGATATAAAAACGACTCAATATCGTCTGTGGTGTCTGCGACCCCTCACTTTTCAGGGCACTTCTGACGAAATAAACATTCGGCAAAATATAAACAGTGCTGCCCGATAAGACAGAATATGCGATGACTAACCCGAAAAATGTATATGACAGGAGCACTATCACAACAGTAACGATTAGCTGAACATAAACCAATCTAAATGCAGCGGTTCTGTTTTTTATTATTTCTGTATTACTGCTCAACCACTGCTTCTCCGAGTAATCAGCAAAATCGATGCTGGTCTTCGGAATTACCCTATGCCCCTAAATTGAAGCTGAAATGCTGGAATCCCCCCAGCGTAAGACGGCTGATTATAGTCAGCTAAGCCTGTGTGATCAACGGCGATTGTAAATAAAGTACAATTTTTTTGATAAATGCCGTTGCCACTCACCCACAAGCAAGTGATTACTTTATTTTGCTCAGGATCCCGTCTAATTCGTCCAGTGAATTATAATTTATCTCCAGTTTACCCTTACCACCCTTGCCTTGCTTGATAGACACTGCAGCTCCCAGGCGCTCGGACAGGTCTTCCTGCAAGCTTCTCAGGTTTGGATCCAGCCTGAATGAGCTTGAGGTTTTTTTACTGCCTTTTGACTTTGCCCCCTTGTCTTTCAGTCCCTTCACCAATTGTTCTGTTGCCCTGACTGACAAGCCCTGCTTTACAACCTTGCTCGCAACTTTTGTCTGATTAGCGACATCCAGTGCCAGAATCGCCCTGCCGTGGCCCATCTCAATCATTCCGGATTCGAGCAAATGTTGTACATCCACATGCAGATCCAGTAGTCGCAGCAGGTTGGAAACTGATGAACGCGACCTGCCGACCGCTTCGGCCGTAGCATCATGGGTCATATTGAATTCCTGCAACAGACGTGAGAGTCCACGCGCTTCGTCCATTGGGTTCAGATCTTCACGCTGAATGTTCTCGATCAGGCCCAGGCACATCGCAGTCTGATCCGTGACATCTTTAATAATGGCGGGTATTTCGTGCAATCCCGCCAACTGTGTGGCCCGCCAGCGGCGTTCCCCGGCAATGATCTCGTAGGTATCAGTGCCCTTTAAGGGCCTGACAACAATCGGTTGGACTACACCTTGTGATTTTATTGAGTTGGCGAGCTCTTCAAGCGCTTCAGAGTCCATTTCCATGCGCGGCTGATAACGGCCACGGGTCACAATATCGACGGGAAGCATCTGCAACGGTCCATCGAGATTAGAATCAGCATCTTCGACGCCGCTTCTTGGAGACAGCAATGCATCTAACCCTTTTCCGAGACCCCGTTTTTTCATCTGACTAATGATTACCTTTTAGATCGAACACGAAAACCGGCCCTCAGGCAGCAGCACTCTCACGTCTAAGCATTTCACCGGCCAATGCCAGATAAGCCAGTGCGCCACGCGAAGCCTTGTCATATTTTATAATAGGCAAACCATGGCTCGGTGCCTCAGCCAACCTGACATTCCTGGGGATAATGGTGCGATAAACTTTATCACCAAAATGTTCCAATAACTGGGCGGAAACCTGAGTCGCCAGATTGTTGCGTGGGTCGTACATGGTACGCAACAGGCCTTCAATCTTGAGTTCAGGGTTTAAATATTTACGGATCTTTTCAATACTGCCAAGCAGGGCCGATAAACCCTCAAGTGCATAATACTCACACTGCATGGGGATAATCACCGAGGTTGCTGCCACTAATGCATTGACTGTCAGCATGTTCAGGGAAGGCGGACAATCTATAAAAATAAAATCGTAGTTTTCCTTAACTTCATCGAGGGCATTGCGCAAGCGTATTTCCCTGGCCAATTCATCAAGCAGCCCTACCTCGGCCCCGGTTAAATCAGCATTTGCCGGCAGTAAATCAAAATCTCCTTCACCAGATTTCGTCAGCACTTCGGTAATGGATTTCTCGCCCATCAAAACATCAAAAGAAGAAAGCTCAAGTTCCATCTTGTTTACACCACTGCCCATGGTGGCATTGCCCTGTGGATCAAGATCCACAAGTAGTACCCGGCGTTTGGTTGCAGCTAATGATGCGGCAATATTGACGCTGGTCGTGGTTTTACCGACACCGCCTTTCTGATTTGCTATGGCTATAATCTTGGTCATGGATTTTATTATTCTTTCTTCCGTATCCTTATACTTTGGCCTTATCACAGGCCTTTAATTCGGCCAAGCATTATGGCACAGACAGCCTGAAAGTTTCATAGCCAAATTACCCGGGCACAATCTGCACCAGGGTTCTGCCTGCCGTCACTCCGGGAACAGACAATGGGATAATAGTTGCAGTAACTTCTTCTGTAGACAGATCCGATATTTCGTTTTCTGGATCAGGACCTTTCATCGCCAACAATCTCCCTCCCGGAGCAAGCAGATGATGACTACAGGCATAAAAATCATCCAGTGAACCAAAGGCCCGCGAAACAATCGTCGAGAATCTCTGTTCTGGCTGAAATTTCTCAATGCGTGAACAAATGACTTCCACGTTTTTTAAATTTAATGTCATGAATGCCTGCTGTACAAACCGTGTTTTCTTATTATTTCCGTCCAGCAAAGTCCAATGTGTGTCCGGCCTTGCCAGGGCCAGGATAATCCCGGGCAAGCCAGCGCCAGTACCAATATCCAGG
>QNEM01000012.1 GCA_003645215.1 Gammaproteobacteria bacterium | reverse complement strand
CACGCTTACTGTTATATAGTGCCTTGTCTGCCATATTGAGTGCACCTTCGGCATTATCGGCATCCTCAGGATAACTGCTAACACCAATACTCACAGTAGCCTTAATCAGATTCCCTCCCATATCAAAAGAAGTATTTGCTACCGCTTTTCTCATTCTTTCTCCAGCATCTTCAGCCTGGAACTTGCCTGTTTCAGGCAGGAGAACAACAAACTCGTCTCCACCATATCTTGCCAGTGAATCTGTTTCACGCATGCAACTTTCCAGTGTTTTTGCTAATGTTGTGATCATCTTATCGCCTGCCTCATGACCGTATTCATCATTAATCATCTTTAATCCATCAGCATCAATCATCAAAATAGCATAGGCGTGTTTATATCGAACAGATTTATTATGTTCACTTGTGATGATTTCGGTGAAGGATCTACGATTCATCAATCCGGTCATTTCGTCTGTTTCCGATAGATGTTTAAACATCATCTTCGAGAATTGTAAATCTGCGGAAAGCATGGTGGTCAGATAAGCTATGATCAGATAGGGGGAAAACACCGTCATCATATGACTGAAAAGTTCCAGTGTGATTGGACCACTGGCCAGCGTTGCTACGCCCATCATCAGATACAAGGAAGCGATTAAAGTAAGTACCAGTAATGTTGTTATTTTTCCCAGCGTCATGCCACTGGTAATAATAACCAGCAAGTAGAGGTTCAGTAGTGGGCTATCTACTTTGCCTGTATACCAGAGCACGCAGGTGATGTAGGCCGTCATCACCCATACTTCTATGGCCAGCTTCCAACGCGTCTCTGTTTGGTAGAAATTCATGTAGCGGAATGCAAGCACAAATGCTGCAAAACAGAGGGAATATTTCAGGAGGATCCATTGGTCTTCAATGATAGCCCCGGGAGCAACTGTATAAACCAGAACGAGAACCAGTATTAACCATTCCAGTTCAGCAAAGCTGCGCGAAAATCCCTTCAGTTCAAGTTGATCGACATCTATTTCTCCAACAAATGATAATTTGCTGAATATATTCTGTTTTAGTTTGAAAAGATTTTTCATTAGCTTCCCGTTAACCTTCGATGAATCCCTGCGCTTGATATTATCATGTCACAAAAGTGTGTTCTCGTAATTGTTCTCACTGAAACCAACGAGATACTCTCCTTTGTGAACCAGTACCGGTCGTTTAATCAGGGCGGGATTTTCAATCATGAGTGCTATTGCTTTTTGCCTGGTGATATTTTGTTTCTGGTTTTCAGAAAGTTTGCGCCAGGTGGTCCCGCGTTTATTAAGCAATGTTTCCCAATCAACATGCTTGAGAAAATTCCCAAGCATGTCCTTAGTCAGACCATCCACTCTGAAATCGTGGAATGTATATTCTATTTGTTGCGCTTCCAGCCAGTGCCGTGCCTTCTTTACGGTATCGCAATTCTTGATACCGTAAAGAATAATACTCATGTCTGAATTAAAGATAATCTGGCAGAGGTAATTCAGATGCTGTGTTAAATGTCACGCAATAACTCGTTGATACCGACCTTGCCACGTGTTTTCGCATCCACCTGTTTGACGATGACTGCACAATAGAGACTGTAAGTTCCATCTTTGGAAGGCAGGTTCCCTGACACAACAACAGAACCAGGTGGTATGTAACCATAAGTTATTTCACCTGTTTCACGATTGAATATGCGAGTACTTTGGCCGATGTACACACCCATGGAGATAACAGCACCATCATCAACAATGACACCTTCTACCACTTCTGAACGTGCTCCGATAAAACAATTATCACCAATAATAGTTGGATTGGCCTGTAAGGGTTCAAGCACACCGCCAATACCCACACCGCCAGAGAGGTGTACATTCTTGCCGATTTGAGCGCAGGAACCGACAGTAGCCCATGTGTCTACCATACTGCCTGTATCTACGTAAGCACCGATGTTTACATAACATGGCATCATCACCACACCGGGTGCGATATAACTACCACGACGGGCATTTGCAGAGGGCACAATACGTGCGCCAATCTTTTCAAAATCATCTTTATTCATACCGCTGAATTTTGAAGGAACTTTATCGTAGAAATTTGTAAACCCGCCGTCGATGACCTTGTTTTCTTCAAGCAGAAAGGAAAGCAATACGGCTTTTTTCAGCCATTGATTTACGATCCATTCACCATCTTTCTTTTCGGCAACACGCATGGTGCCACTATCCAGTCCAGCGATGACCTCTTCAATGGTATCTTTCAATTCCTGACTGGCAGATGCCGGGGTGATGTCCGAGCGGTTTTCAAAATGTTCGTTAACGATATTTTCTAGCGTACTCATGTTTAATATTTCCTACTTAAATTGACTTAATAAATGTACATATTCTATTGGCTGCTTCAATACACTGATCTATTTCAGGGACAAGCGCGATGCGTATTCGATTTTTGCCGGGATTACCGGCGGCTATGCTACGTGACAGGAAACTTCCAGGCAACACTGTTATGTTCTGTTGGGAATATAAACCTGCTGCAAACTCGGTATCGGAAATGGGTGTCTCCGGCCACAGGTAAAAGCTGGCATCTGGTCTGCTGACATTCATTACCGGTTTGAGTATGTCCAGTACGGCATCAAATTTCTGTCGATACAGGTCCCTGTTGGCCAGGACGTGGTCTTCATCTTGCCAGGCAACGATGCTCGCCATTTGTGTGTAGATGGGCATGGCGGAACCATGGTAAGTACGATAACGAAGAAAGGTCTGAATCAGTTCAGCATCACCCGCGATAAAACCGGATCGCATCCCCGGGACATTGGATCTTTTGGAAAGGCTATGAAAGACAACACAACGCTTAAAATCATCTCGTCCAAGATTTGCTGCGGCCTGTAACAGCCCAATGGGTGGAGATGCTTCATCGAAATATATTTCGGAATAACATTCATCAGCGGCAATAATGAAATCATGTTTGTCTGCCAGGTTTAACAATTTCTCGATCGCATCCTGTCCCAGGACTGCACCTGTTGGGTTGCCTGGTGAACATAGATAGACGAGCTGACATCGTTGCCAGATGTCTTCGGGCACGACATTAAAGTCCGGAAGAAACTTGTTGTCTTCGACACAATTAATGTAATAAGGCTCCGCCGAGGCCAGCAGTGCTGCACCTTCGTATATCTGATAGAACGGATTGGGAGATATGACAACGGGTGTATCGGTTGCACTGGAATTGATCACACATTGAGCAAAGGCAAACAGTGCTTCTCGCGTACCATTGACTGGCAAGATATTTTGCTCAGCAGTGATACTACCAGCAGACAAGTTGAATCTATTGACCAACCAGTCTGCGATGGCTTGTCTTAGTTCATCAATACCACGTGTTGTCGGGTAAGATGCCGCTTTGGGAAGTTGCTTTTGTAACTCATCCAGAATTAATCCTGGTGTCGTATGTTTGGGTTCACCGATGGATAGATCGATATGTGCCTTGTCTGTAATAACAGATGTATCCTGCACAATTGTTTGCTTCAGCTGTGTAAGCTTCTCAAATGGGTAGGGATGTAATTTTTCAAGCCCTGGGTTCATAAGTTAGGGGTTCATCAGTTAAAGATTCATAAGTTAAGGGTTCATTGCTATTGTTCGACATACAGAATTTTAAAAGCACGCCCAAAGGGTAATTCCACAAAGGGTAATTCCTAAGGGGTGCGTAGTATAGGCTAATCAAGGTGTTTGGGAATATGTCGACCAAAAATAATTCAACACTGCTACCGGTTATCAGTTGCCTGATTGCCGCCACCCTATGGGGAATATTCTGGTATCCACTCAGGGTACTGGAAGGATTGGGACTACCAGGTCTTTGGGCAACCCTGATTATCTATGTGTCAGCCTTTATGCCACTGTGGCCATATTTCTGGAAACAAAGACATGGCCTGCATTCACATGTTTTACCCTTTGCCTTATTAGGCCTGTTTGCCGGTTGGACTAATCTTTCATTTATTCTGGCCATGCTCGATGGGCATGTAGTAAGAGTATTGTTGTTGTTTTATTTGTCTCCAATCTGGACGTTGATATTTGGTTTCATATTTTTACATGAACGCCTTTCGATCATGGCCAGAGTTTCGCTCCTGATTTCTTTCATTGGAGCACTGGTAATTTTATGGCCATCAGAAGGCAACACTTTTTTTCAATTCTCCAGCGTTGATTTGCTCGCAGTTTCATCCGGCATAGCATTTGCTGCGCATAATGTTGTGGTCAGGAAGATTGGCGATGTGCCAATTATCTTGAAGATGGGATCAGCATGGATCGGTGTGCTGGTGCTTACCATCGTCGGACTTCTTCTGAGTCAGTCTTCACCGCCGGAGTTTAGTGGGGCATCACTGGCACTCGCTCTTTTGGTAGGCTCTGTTGGCATGGTTCTGATGACCTATACAGCGCTTTATGGGGTGACGCATCTGCCTGTACATCGTTCGGCAGCAATCTTGTTATTTGAGGTATTTGTCGGGGCGGTTTCCGCAGCATTGCTGACCGAAGAAATTCTAACTCTGCGTGAGTGGACAGGTGGCCTGCTGATTATGTTTGCCGCGTGGTTAACCATCAGAGACTTGATGAACAATCCAGCAACATGATGTATCCTTTGCCACCTTTTGTTGCGCTGCGTTATGGTTGTTGCGCGAAGCGTAAAATTTAACAATAGGTATTTGATGTGAGCAAAAGCGTATTAATCCTTCCCGGGGATGGAATTGGTCCGGAAATAGTGACGGAAGCGGAAAAAGTGCTGAATGCACTAGTAGAGAACCGTGGCCTTGAGATAAGCACTGAACAGGGTTTAATCGGTGGCAGTGCTATTGATGAGACAGGTGTGCCACTGCCCGATGAAACGCTGGCCATGGGCAAACAATCCGATGCGGTTCTATTAGGCGCTGTTGGTGGCCCTAAATGGGACAAGATTGAGCGCTCTTTAAGACCAGAAAGGGGCCTGTTGGCAATCCGTGCGGGTCTTGATCTGTATGCCAATCTCCGACCTGCCATTCTCTACAAGGAACTCGCAGAGGCTTCATCATTAAAACCGGAGGTGATTGGTGCACTGGATATTATGATTGTGCGTGAATTAACCGGCGGTATCTATTTTGGACAGCCACGTGGCATCAGAACTCTGGATGATGGACAGCGCGAGGGTTTTAATACGCTGGTCTATAAGGAATCCGAGATTGAAAGAATTGCGCACACTGCATTTGATGTGGCCATGAAAAGGAATAAAAAAGTGTGTTCGGTAGATAAGGCAAATGTGCTGGAGGCGACCGAACTCTGGCGTGAAGTTGTGACTCGTGTGGCAAAGGATTATCCAGAGGTCAGTCTGGAACATATGTATGTGGATAATGCGGCCATGCAGCTGGTAAGGGCTCCCGGGCAGTTCGATGTCATCGTTACGACCAATATGTTTGGTGATATTTTATCTGATCTGGCTTCCATGTTAACGGGGTCAATCGGTATGTTGCCTTCTGCCTCATTGAATGCTGAAGGTCAGGGCATGTACGAGCCTATTCACGGTTCTGCCCCCGACATTGCAGGACAGAATATTGCCAATCCACTGGCAACAATAATTTCGACAGCCATGATGTTGAGGTATTCACTGGCAGAGGTAGCTCAGGCTGATCGAGTAGAACAGGCAGTACAGAAAGTGCTGGCAAGTGGATTGAGGACAGCGGATATAGTTTCCGAAGGTATGACCAGGGTGTCCACCAGTGAAATGGGTGATGCAGTTGTTGCTGCACTTTGATAAACACAATTTGAGTTTTAAATATTTTTAGGTAATGGATTAATGAGTAAGAAATTTAATATTGCAGTTGTTGGTGCTACCGGTGCAGTTGGTGAAACCATGTTGTCTATATTACAAGAGCGTAATTTTCCTGTGGAAAATATTTATGCACTTGCCAGCAGTCGTTCGGCAGGTTCAACCATTCGTTTTAACGGCAAGACAGTTGTGGTTGAAGAGTTGGAAAAATTTGATTTCAAGGGCGTTGATATTGGCCTTTTTTCTCCGGGTGCGTCTGTATCAAAAATTCATGCTCCACGTGCAGTAGAAGCTGGCTGTGTGGTAGTGGATAATACTTCCGAGTTTCGTTACGTTGACGATATTCCCCTGGTTGTGCCTGAGGTCAACCCTCATGCCATTGCTAATTACAAAAACAGGGGAATCATTGCCAATCCGAATTGTTCCACGATTCAAATGTTGGTAGCACTGAAGCCGATCCATGATGCCGCAACCATTGAACGAATCAATGTGTGTACCTACCAGGCAGTGTCCGGAACGGGTAAAGAAGCAATAGAAGAACTGGCAAAGCAGACCGCCGAACTGTTGAATGGTCGACCTGCAGTGTGTGAGGTATATCCGAAACAGATCGCTTTTAATGCCATTCCTCATATTGATGATTTTCAGGACAATGGCTATACCAAGGAAGAAATGAAGATGGTCTGGGAAACCAGAAAAATATTTGAGGATGATGCTATCCAGGTGAACCCGACTGCGGTCAGAATCCCCGTGTTTTTTGGGCATTCAGAAGCGATCCATATTGAGACCAGTAAGAAACTATCGGCAGAGGACGTAAAAAAATTACTCAGCAAAAAACCTGGTATAAAAGTGATAGATGAGCACAGGGATGGCGGCTACCCAACGGCTGTAAGTGAGGCTGCTGGCACTGATTCGGTCTTTGTTGGACGAATTAGAGAAGACATTTCACACCCTCAAGGCATTAATCTCTGGGTAGTTTCCGACAATGTTCGTAAAGGTGCTGCATTAAATAGTGTTCAAATAGCTGAAATTTTGGTAAAAGACTATTTGTAAGCTATAGTTAAGGGGCAATTGTAAAGGACATTCGCAGGTTGTAAGTGGCATAAATGACTGCGTTTATCCGTAACAATCTTGCGTTGGAGGACATGTGAACAGAGCATGTCTTCCGACAAAATATGATGCAACTTGTTGAAAATAAACGTTTTTATAAACAGGATATTTTTCAAGCTAATGAACATACGAAATTTATTATTGGCCTTTATTTTGTTTTTTGCAGGATTTCAGCCTGTGGCACAGGCATTGGCGCTAGGTGAGTTGGAGCTAAAATCACATTTAAATCAAAGGCTTAATGCGGTTATCCCTTTGGTTTTCGCGACAGAAAATGAGCTCACTGAACTAAAGTTAAGTATTAACAACCCCGACGAACAGGCAGCAGGCAGAAGGGCCTGGCATAATTTGAAGGTTGAGATTATCGAAAATGAGGGGAATCAGCCTTATTTAAAGATTAGCAGCAAAGGTGCTTTACGCGAGCCTGCACTGAGTTTTATTCTGGACATGAGTTGGTCTACTGGCCGTATACAACGAAGTTATTCGTTATTAATAGATCCAAAACCCTAGATAGATCAATAATCCTAGGTTCAGGGCATAAAAAATAATACAGAGGCAGGGACATACCGGATGAAATTTAGAATATTTTTGGTTTTGTTGGCACTGGTAGCGCCGACAGTTGTGAATGCTTTGGGTTTGGGCAAGCTCGAACTTCAATCTGCACTAAACCAGCCATTTAAGGCAAGGGTTGAATTACTCTCAGCCACTGCAGACGAGCTTGATAGTCTAAAGATTTCCCTCGCCGATCAAGAAGCATTTGAGCGGGCAGGTATTCAACGGACTTCTTTACTTACCAAACTGCGTTTTAGAGTAGAAGAAACCGAGAGTGGTTCTGATTACATCAGGATTAGCAGTAGCGATTCAATCCGAGAACCATTTCTTAATTTTTTACTGGAGATAAACTGGTCTAAAGGCAGACTCTACAGAGAATATACAGTTCTGCTTGATCCACCTACCTACATTGTGCCCGGTAGCAGGAAAAAAGCCGTGATACATCCTGAGACACCGATCGTAGGGATGGATGCAGACGATCATCAAGTTGTTTATGACCTTGAATATGATCCTGGAAAAACAAGGATCAGCCAACCGGCCCCTGTGACTTCGACACCGAGCTATGAACCTCAAACATCATACGAAGAACCTGCAACGATAAATTATGCTGGTAGCGGGGACTATGGTCCCGCAGTTACTGGAGATACCCTGTGGTCAGTTGCCAAGGCAGCAAGACCAGATTCCTCAGTAAGTATCCAGCAAATGATGCTGGCTATCTTGAATGCTAACCCTGAAGCATTTATTGAAAATAATATCAATGGTCTTAAACGTGGTGCCATCCTGCAGATTCCCGATGCAACGGAAATTGATTCCATGGATCGAGCAGATGTATTGGCCCAGGTGAACAGTCAATATGCCTTGTGGGACGAGTACAGAGGTCATGTTGCATCCAGTGTGAGTCAACAGGCAGAAAGTTCAGGTGCTTATAGTCCTGCCGAAGCAGAGGCAGTTGAAGAGCCTGAAGTAGAAGTAGTTGTGGACGAAGGTGAAGCAGAGTTACGACTTATCACCGAGATTGACCAGGGTAGTGACCAGAGCACTGCAGGGGCATCAGGGGTTGATGTCGCAGCCCTGAATAATGAATTGGCACTGGCAAATGAATCTATTGAAGCAATGTTTCTGGAAAATGCAGAGCTCAAGGACAAGCTGACTGAAACCGAAGGCATTATCGACGATCTGAAACGCCTCATAGTACTTAAGGAAGATGAGCTCGCTGCCATGCAGGAACAAATTATGATGGCGGCGGCTGAGCAAGAAAGCGCAGAAGCCATAGTAGATGAAACTATGGCTGAAGAAGAATTCGTTGAAGAAGAGGAGCTTGTTGAGGAAGAAGAATTCGTTGAAGAAGAAGAGGAAGAGTTTGTTGAGGAAGAAGAAGTTGCCGAGGAAGAAATGGAGGCAGAGGTTGCAGAAGATGAGGTAATTCAGGAAGTCGTTTTTGCCGATGACCAGGAACCGGGTGCTTTATCCGGTCTGATAGACATGGGTATGGGTATGCTTGAAAAAGCAAAAGCTAACCTGATGATCGTTGCAGGTGTCGTTGGTGGGCTGTTACTACTTGCCTTATTAATGATTTTCGTCTCCAAACGGCGTACTGCAAAGGCGGAATTTATTGAATTGCCCGAGGAAGATTTTCCTGATTTTGATGATGAAGTCGACTCAGAATCAGTCACGATGATTCCGGGTAGCGAAGAAGAAGCCATATTGCCAGGCGATGATTCAGCAGACAAAGCTTTAGTAGACAAAGGATCACCAGAAAAGGATTCAGGTGACGAGGAAAAAACTGTTTTTCTCGGCGCTGATTCAAAGGATGCTGAACCTAACGCCTTTGACGTGCCCGCAGACGCGGTAGAAGTCCCTCAAGCGAGTGCTCCGGAAATACCTGAAGAAGATCCTATGGAAGAAGTTAATGTCTTTCTTGCATACGAACACTTTGATGAAGCTGAAACATTCGTCAGAAAGGCATTGGAAGATGAGCCAGATAATCTGAGTTTTCACAGTAAATTACTGGAAGTTTTCTATGCCGCTGGAAATAAGAAATCATACGAAGATGCTGCCAAGGTAATTCATGAAAAAACAGGTGGTGAGGGTGAATCTTGGGACATGGCAACAGTCATGTGGCAGGAGATGTCTCCGAACAGGGCGTTGTTTGAAACACCTGCTGCAGGTGAGGATCAGGCTGAAGTTGAAGAACTTGATACTACTGGTACCGGAGGTAACGTTCTAAATATTGCAGATGATGGTTCTGATGCTGATATGGATTTCGATATTGGTGGAGGAGAACCTGACGAGAATATGCTGGATATCTCGGGAACTGTTGATTCAGCCACAGAAGTGACACAATCTAGTGAAAACCTGGATATGGATGACACGCTCAGTATACCAATAAAAGAAAGCAAGGAGCTATTGGATGATACTGGCAAAATGGATGTCAGAGATGTACAGAAACTACAACAGGCTCAGGAAGATGATGCAGATGAAATTCTTGATGTAACAGCAGCGATTGATTTAGATGAAGCAACTGCCCAATCAAGTGAGGAAGAGTCCGAAGGACTTGATCTGTCCATGGATGAAGTTTCAATCGACCTGGATGGTGGTGAAACATCACTATCTACTGAACAGCAAACAGATGACTCCAATGAACTTGATATTTCATTTGAAGATACCTCTATCGGAGGTGAAGAAGACATACTCGATGTATCTATTGCGCAGGTCAGTGAAGAGGTCAGTGATGACTCCAATGAACTTGATATTTCATTTGAAGATACCTCTATCGGAGGTGAAGAAGACATACTCGATGTATCCATTGCCCAGGTTAGTGAAGAGGTCAGTGATGACTCCAATGAACTTGATATTTCATTTGGAGATACCTCTGGCGAAGGCGAGGAAGACATACTCGATATATCCATTGCCCAGGTTAGTGAAGAGGTCAGTGATGACTCCAATGAACTTGATATTTCGTTTGGAGATACCTCTGGCGAAGGCGAGGAAGACATACTCGATATATCCATTGCCCAGGTTAGTGAAGACTCTAATGAACTTGATATGTCCCTTGGAGATAGTTCAGGCGGTGATTCCATTGAACTTGATATGTCTTTAGACGACAGCTCTGCTGCTGGTGAAGATTTACTCGATGTAACTTCAGCAATTAATTTTGAGACTGAAGGCGAAGACGATGGTGATTTACTTGATGTAACAACGGCAGCAAGAGAAGATGTTGATGTAGGCGTTGATATAGACATTGGCACATCTGATGAATTTGATCTCGATTTAAGTAGTGAATCTCCTGAGATAAGCCTTGAGGATGACCTTGCTGCTGGTACAGAAGATGAAGCCGATGCATTGATGGATCTTGGTGAGTCCACTGGTGATCTTGATTTTGATATCGGAACTATTGACGCAAATGAACCAGCCAATTTAGATATTGATTCTACTGTTGAAATGCCTCCTGCAAGCAAAGAAGGGCTCAGCATCGATACGGATTCTGGTCCAGATATGGATTCTACAGTACAAATGTCACCGACACTGGCGCGAGGGCTAAGCATGGTTGGTGACGATGACGATGACGAAGATGACGAAGATGACGATAAAACATTTATAGTTCCAAAGTCATTGGACATTGAAGAACAGACAGAAGATGACGAAATGGCCAGCCAACTTGATCTCGCCAAGGCTTATATTGAACTAGGTGATACAGAGAATGCAAAAACTATTCTTGATGAGATCATAGCGCAGGGAAGTGAGAATTATCGTAAGCAAGCCGAAGAATTAATCGGGCAAATAAACTAGCTCTTCTTTTTTGCAAAAACTATCTAATCGTTAAACAGGAATACTACAATGTGGTATTCCTGTTTTTGTTTCTGCGGTGTTAATGAATGAAAATAGCGCTTGGTATTGAATACTGCGGAACCTCTTATTTTGGATGGCAACGCCAGGTAATTCCAAATAGTATCCAGCAACATGTTGAGACTGCGTTATCTAAAATAGCGGATCAAGAGATAAATATATTCTGTGCCGGTAGAACCGACACTGGTGTTCATGCCTTACATCAGGTTGTACATTTCGAGACAGATATCGATCGTAAAATGTATTCCTGGATCGCTGGTACTAATGTAAATCTCCCCAATGACATCAGCATCCTCTGGGCCAAACAGGTTGACGATGATTTTCATGCCCGTTTTTCAGCTACATCGAGAACATACAGATATATTATTTTAAACAGGCAAGCTAAACCGGGTGTGAATCACGGTAAGGTGACATGGGAGCGACAAGCCCTGGATGAAAACAGGATGCAATTGGCTGCGAATTCTTTAGTAGGGGAGCATGATTTCACTTCATTTAGAACTGTGGCTTGTCAGGCGAATAGCCCCATTCGTAATGTCAAAAGGCTGGATATTACAAGAATTAATGATTATGTGATGTTTGAAATCGAAGCGAATGCATTTTTGCATCATATGGTAAGAAATATTGCCGGGGTATTGATTGAAATAGGCTGTGGTAACGCCGAGATTTCCTGGGTAGATGAGATTCTGGATATTCGAGACAGGACCAAATCGGCAAAGACAGCAGCTGCAGATGGCCTGTATCTGATGAAGATTAAATACCCGGAAATATATGGCATTCCAGTGCCTGTTAATACACAATATGCCATACCCGCTATCATCACGGTATGACATGCCATTCCCGCTATCTTCACGGTATAATGCTCATATTCACCACAAAATCATCTCTCAACACCTAATATTCCATTGGCGAACATTGATTCGAAAAATAAAATGAAACGTACCAGAGTCAAGGTATGTGGAATCACCCGTGTGGAAGATGCACTTAATGCTGTTGAATCAGGTGCAGATGCGATTGGTTTTGTGTTCTATGAAAAAAGTCCACGTTTTATCACCGTCGAGAAGGCTGTTGAGATTGCGAAATCATTACCGCCTTTCGTCAGTGTAGTTGCCTTGTTTGTGAACGCGACCGACGAACAGATCAGGTCGGTTTTAGACACTGTTCCTGTAGATATATTACAATTTCACGGGGAAGAAAGTCCGCAAACATGTAAGGCCTTTGGCTGGCCATATGTAAAGGCCATAAGAATGCGTGATGGGGTAGATCTCGTGCAGTTAAGTAATGATTATGCTGATGCGAGTGCTTTATTACTGGATAGTTTTGTTGAAGGAACCCAGGGTGGGACAGGTCAAAGATTTGACTGGTCAAGAGTGCCTTCAGATCTGAATAAGCCGATAATACTGGCAGGTGGATTATCGCCTGAAAACGTGGCAGATGCGATATCTGAGGTTTCCCCCTATGCTGTGGATGTCAGTGGTGGTGTTGAAATTGAGAAGGGAATCAAGGATGCTGCGAAAATAGAAGAATTTATACAAGAGGTTTTACATGCTAAATAATAGTTTGCCTAATGAGAGTTTACCTGATGAGAACGGGCATTTTGGACCATACGGCGGTAGATTTGTTGCCGAGACCCTGATGGGTCCTTTGCAAGAATTAACAGAGGCCTATACACGTTATCTTAAAGATCCCGAGTTCCTGGCAGAGCTTGATGATGAATTGCATCATTACGTTGGTAGACCATCGCCCTTGTACCATGCCAGGCGCTGGTCAGAAATTATGGGTGGCGCCCAGATCTATCTGAAACGGGAAGACTTGAATCATACCGGCGCGCACAAGATTAATAACACGGTTGGTCAGGCCTTGTTGGCGAAGCGTATGGGAAAGACCAGGATTATTGCAGAAACCGGTGCCGGGCAACACGGAGTTGCCACGGCAACCGTTGCGGCCAGACTTGGTCTTGAGTGTGTTGTCTACATGGGCTCGGAAGATATCAAAAGACAGTCAACGAATGTCTTCCGCATGAAATTACTGGGCGCGACTGTAGTGCCTGTAGAATCCGGTTCCAAGACACTGAAAGATGCCCTGAATGAGGCGATGCGCGATTGGGTAACGAATATCGATGACACGTTTTATATCATTGGAACGGTCGCCGGACCCCATCCTTATCCTGTCATGGTAAGAGATTTCCAGACCGTGATTGGCCGCGAAGCAAAACAACAATGTCTGCAACAGGCAGGACGGTTACCCGATGCACTGATTGCATGTGTTGGGGGTGGCTCAAATGCTATAGGTCTGTTTTATCCTTTTATTGAGGATGAAGATGTTGCGATTTATGGTGTAGAGGCAGGCGGTGATGGTCTGGAAACGGGTCATCACGCAGCACCTTTGAACGCTGGTAGACCCGGTGTTCTGCATGGTAATAGAACTTACCTGATGGAAGATGACAACGGCCAGATTATAGAAACCCATTCTATTTCTGCAGGTCTCGATTACCCGGGTGTTGGGCCTGAACATTCATGGTTAAAGGATAGTGGACGTGCCAAATACGTTGCCATTAACGATGATGAGGCACTGCAGGCATTTCACGATTTGACAAAAATTGAAGGCATTATGCCGGCCCTGGAGTCTAGTCATGCGCTTGCCTATGCGACAAAGCTGGCTCCAAAAATGAAAAAGGATGAAATAATTATCGTAAATCTGTCTGGTCGTGGTGATAAAGATATTCAAACAGTTGCTACATTAGAAGGTATTACACTGTAGAGGAGAGTTGTTATGAATAATAGAGATAGATTAATTGAGCTCTTGTCAGATCATGAGCTGGAGAGAAGGGAAGTGGCAGAGCTGTTGAAAGTAAAAGCAGATACTGTAAATCACTGGCTAGCTTCGCATGAATCTCATAATTACAAAGAAATGCCGGATATGGCGATAGAACTGCTGGAAATAAAACTGGAATTAAAGAAACCCTGATATGACACCTGTGACTGAAATTTAGTCTTACATTAAATAATTAGAATTAAAGAGATATTTAAATTTATATTATGAGCCGTATAGCAAACTGTTTTAATGATCTGAAAGAGAAAAATCGTAAGGGTCTGATCCCTTTTATTGTCGCTGGAGATCCACAACCAGGATTTACACTACCCTTGATGAATGCCCTGGTTGATGGGGGGGCTGACCTGATTGAATTAGGCGTACCCTTTTCTGATCCAATGGCAGATGGTCCAGTCATTCAACGGGGTAGTGAAAGAGCCCTTGTACATGACACATCATTGCGTGATGTTATCTCTATGGTGGTTGAATTTCGTAAAGAAAATAAGCAGACACCTGTCATCTTGATGGGCTACCTGAATCCTGTTGAAGTAATGGGCTATGAAGAATTTGCAAAAGCAGCATCAGAAGCCGGGGTAGATGGTGCCTTAATAGTAGATCTCCCTCCGGAAGAAGCCGGGGAACTAAAAGAAATTATGGTGAAATATGATATTGATCTGATCTTTTTGATTTCACCAACAACCAATGTTGAGAGACAGAAATATATTTCAAAAATAGCCAGTGGTTTTCTCTATTATGTTTCTCTTAAAGGTGTTACAGGAAGCAATCGCCTGGATACAGGTTCTGTAGAGGAATCGGTCACTACAATTAAACAGCATTCGGATTTACCTGTTGGCGTCGGATTTGGTATCAGGGATGCCGAGAGTGCCGCAAATGTCGCCAAAGTATGTGATGCGGTCGTTATTGGTAGCCCTATCGTTGAACTTGTGGGAAATTTGAGTGACGATTCTGAAACTTCTATGAAATCAATAACTACTTATCTTTCTACAATGCGGCAAGCAATTGATGTCATATAATTATCCAATACAAAACAATTTATAGAGAATTATGAGCTGGTTTACAAAATTACTTCCTTCAAGAATTAAAACAGATAGTACGTCCAGACGCACGGTACCTGAAGGTGTGTGGTCCAAGTGCGACGAATGCAGTGCAGTTTTGTATCGAGCAGAGCTGGAACGAAACCTTGAAGTCTGTCCTAAATGTTTTCACCATATGCGTATTGGTGCCCGTGCACGAATCGAATATTTTCTGGATCCGGAGCCACGAGTTGAAATAGGCAGCGAGTTAAAACCAGTCGACAAGCTCAAGTTTCGCGACAGTAAAAAATATAAAGATCGTTTGAGTCAGGCTCAGAAACAAACTAAAGAAAAAGATGCTTTGGTTGTTTTCATGGGGCAGGTGAACGAAATTCCTTTAGTCGTAGCAGCATTCGAATATAATTTCATGGCAGGTTCGATGGGTGCTGTTGTTGGGGAGAAATTTGTTCTGGCCACAGAAGCAGCAATTGATAATGGCATCCCCCTGGTATGTTTTTCAGCCAGTGGTGGGGCACGCATGCAGGAGGCGATTCTATCTCTAATGCAAATGGCAAAAACGAGTTCGGCCCTGGCCAAGTTAGCTGCCAGGGGTTTACCCTATATTTCCGTATTAACAAACCCAACCATGGGCGGAGTCTCAGCCAGCCTGGCAACACTGGGTGATATCAACATTGCTGAACCCAAAGCACTGATAGGATTTGCAGGTCCAAGGGTGATCGAACAGACCGTACGAGAAACACTGCCGGAAGGTTTTCAGAAAAGCGAGTTCCTTCTGGAACATGGTGATATAGACATGATCGTTGATAGACGTGAGATGCGTGACAAAATATCTTCTATACTGTCCATTCTAAATAACAAAACAGCCTGAAATTGATCCTGAATAATCAATCATGAACGCAGAATCTATGCCTCAGAGTCATTCTGATAAAGATGCCATGAGATTTGATAATCTTCATGACTGGTTAGAATGGCAGGAAGAATTGCATTTTACCGCAATAGAGTTGGGTCTGGATCGATGTACTGCTGTCGCTGAAAATATGGGATTGCTGGATCCGGATTTCACAGTTATCAGTGTCGCTGGAACCAATGGTAAAGGCTCAAGTGTTGTCATGATGGAATCGATACTGGCTAATTCGGGTTATAAGACCGGATGCTATACTTCTCCACATCTCATACGCTACAACGAGCGGGTAAAACTCAATGGTGTTGAAGTTAGCGATGAAAAGTTATGTGAGTCCTTCAGCAGAATCGATCAAGCTCGAGGTGATATTTCCCTGACCTATTTTGAATTTGGCACCCTTGCTGCGTTAGACATATTTCATCACGAAAATATTGATGTTGCTTTACTTGAAGTGGGCCTGGGTGGTCGGCTTGATGCGGTCAACTGTCTGGATGCGGATGCCGCCCTGGTTTCCAGTATCGATCTGGATCATATGCAATGGCTGGGGATGGACCGTGAAACGATCGCTCGCGAGAAAGCCGGTATATTCCGTAGTGATAAGCCGGCCATCTGTTCTGATCCTCATCCACCAGAGACCATATTGGAATATGCTGAGGAGATAGGTGCAACATTGTATATACCTGGTCGGGATTTCAATTACCAGTTATCTGATGATCGCTGGTCCTGGCAATGGGGCTCACTGGTTTATGAAAGTTTGCCACGTCCGGGCCAATATAATAGTTGCCAGGTTCAAAATGCTGCAGGTGTCCTCATGGTGCTGAATACATTAAAATCAGAATTACCGCTGAAAGCAGGTGCCATAGAAAAGGGCCTGGAGAATTTCAGTCTTACTGGCAGGTTTCAGATGTTGACAGAGGGAACACAGACAATCCTTGATGTGGCGCATAATACCCAGGCCGCCAGAACTCTGGTTCATAATTTAAAACAATTCCCTAGCAGTGGTAAAACGCACATCATTATTGGCATGCTGAAAGATAAGGATCAAACGGGTTTTCTCAGTGTCTTGACAGAAATTGCTGATTCCTGGCATGCGGTCAGTACCACAAGTTCCCGGGGCTGTGACAGCGTAACACTGAAAAATGAACTACTGGGCCTGGGAGTGACCGTTCCAATATCAGAGAGCGATACTGTGGCCAATGCTTTTCTAAAGTTGCAGAAAGAAACAGGAATGCATGATCGCATCGTGGTTACCGGATCTTTTCTATCCGTCGGCGATGCAATAAAATACCTCGAAATATAAATGAAAAACACCTGGTAACTGACAAAAAAATCATGGAACAAAAATTAAAGGAACGGTTAGTAGGCGCGGCAGTATTGGTCGCGGTTGCTGTAATCTTTATACCAATTTTATTCACTGATTCCCCGGAAACAGAGGTGATTTCAGGCTCAAATATTCCTGCAAAACCAGAGACAAACTTTAATTCAAGGATTGTTCCTGTCATTGAGGATGATGATAAAGATTCGTCAGCTCCGATTGCCCAGAAAGATGATGGCCTCATCATTGAACAGAAGGTCGTTGCTGAGAAGCTTATATCAGCCAAGGAGACAAACGCTGAGAAAATATCTGAAATAGAGACTGATGTGAAAGCTACTGTAGGACTATCTGCATGGATCGTTCAATTAGGCAGCTTCACTGATGAAGAAAATGCTCAATCCCTCAACAAGAAACTACGTGAAGCAGGTTACCCGGCCTTTGTAGAACCGCTTAAAAGAAACGACAAAATCAGTTATCGAGTAAGGGTCGGCCCTGAGATAAAACGATCAGAGGCAGACAAGTTGTTGAAGAAACTGAAAGAAAAAATGGAGCTTGATGGAATTGTCGTGAGTTATCCTTGATGATCGGATTATCTGGAATACAACAGGAATAGATCAATGCAATCTGTTGATATCGCTATCTTGCTTATCGTTGCCTTGCCAGCAATTGCAGGTGTGATATATGGGTTTTTGAATATTATATTCTCACTGCTGGCATGGGCGTTGGCATTGGGTATTTCAATCAAATTTTCTCCCGCGTTCACACCATTACTTGAAGCATCAGTGGACACCCCCATTTTAAGAACAATTCTGGCTTTTGTTGGTCTTTTTGTTATAAGCCTGGTGATACTAACGGGTATTGGTTTCCTTATCGTAAAATTGTTGGGCAGGACAGGTTTAACGGCAGCAGACAGGATGCTCGGTATGTTCTTCGGTATTGCTTTGGGCGGTATTATTGTAGAAGTCATTGTTTTCCTTGGAGGCTTTACAGGGTTACCACAAGAGCCCTGGTGGAGTGATTCCAGAGTCATTCAGCCTTTTGAGAGAGTGGCTGTCTGGTCAGGGCAATATCTGCCAGAAAATATTTCTGATTCTCACGGCTATGAAATGTCGACGCAGGGCACTGTCGAAGATAAGCTACCAGAAATTAATCCACCTGAGGCCAGTTCAACAGGCTAGACTACTATACCCTTTGGGTAAGGACTGATTATTAT
>QNEM01000011.1 GCA_003645215.1 Gammaproteobacteria bacterium | reverse complement strand
TTAAAATTACAGTTGTAGAGGCATCTGATCGTATCCTTCCTGCCCTGCCGCCCAAACTGTCGGAAAAAGCACGTAAGGCACTTGCAGGACTCAATATTGAAACATGCACAAATACACGGATCACTGAAGCCACTGCCGATGGATTTAAAACTGAAAATGATAAATTTATTCCAGCAGAAATAAAGGTATGGGCTGCCGGTATCAAGGCACCTGATTTTCTCAAGAATATTGATGGGCTTGAAACAAACCAGATAAATCAACTTGTAGTAAAACCGACATTGCAAACAACACTGGATGAAAATATTTTTGCCTTTGGTGATTGTGCTGCTTGCCCCCTGATAACTAATTCAGATCCCGAAGGCGCAAATGGAACTGTCCCTCCCAGGGCACAGGCGGCAAATCAACAGTCCACCATGCTGGTCAAGACCATGCGTAAACGTTTAACAGGAGATGTTTCCCTGCCAGAATACAAGTATGTTGATTACGGCTCTTTAGTAAATATCAGTAGCTATACGACCGTGGGTAATTTAATGGGCAACCTTTCCAAACTATCAGGCTCTGTGATGATAGAAGGGATTATCGCGCGTCTGGTTTATATATCGCTATACAAGATGCACCAGATGGCATTGCATGGCCCTATCAGAATGGGTTTGACTACCCTGGCTAATGTTTTTACGCGCAAGGCCAAACCAAGAATGAAATTACATTAATGAAATTTTACTAGAAATGAAAGATCAGAACTTCTAGAGAAGAAGTTCCTGACAATCAAGACCAGCCAGAGAACCTCTTTTTCAGGTTTTCAAACCCCGCTTGATATGTGCCAGTCCGATAGAATATTAAAATCAGCAATCAATTTCCAGACTTCATCAGGCGCAACATTCAATAATTGACAACATCACTATAAATTGTATTTTTTCATCCTGTATCTCAGTGCCATCCGTGTGATATCAAGTTCTCTGGCTGCCCTGGATACATTACCATTGGCTTTTCCCAGGGCCTGGGTAATCAGTGTGTATTCTGCTGATTCCAGGGTCATATCCTCGATATTTGAATCCCCCGCCTGCGATTGCCCCGTACTCCCCGACAGCATGCGATTTGTCAGGCCCAGGGAACCTGCAGAGAGCTCCCCACCACTATTTAACAAAACGGCCCTCTCTATCAAATGTTTCATCTCACGCACATTGCCTGGCCATGAGTATTCCATTAGTGTTTGTACTGCTTCGTCACTTAGACTTACATCTTCAAAGCCATAACGTCTGGCGGTTTGTTCAGAAAAATATTTCGCTAAAATAATAATATCGTTACCGCGCGTTCTCAGTGGTGGCATTTCTATACTTAAGACATTCAGCCGATAATATAAATCTGATCTGAACTCTCCTTTTTCAACCAGGTCTTCAATATCCCTGTTGGTTGCAGCTATAAACCATGCACGAACAGGCAATTCCTTGGTTGTACCAACACGGCGCATCAATCTTCTTTCCAGTACTGCCAGCAGCTTGGATTGTAAATCCAGTGGTAACTCTCCGATTTCATCCATGAACAAGGCACCATCTTCGGCTGCTTCTATAAGACCAGTCCGCGCTGCATGGGCATTTGTAAAAGCACCTTTTTCGTGACCAAACAACTCTGCCTCGATCAAATCTTTTGGTAATGAGGCACAGTCTATTTGTACAAAAGGTTTATCACTGAGTGCTGCACTCGCATGTAATAATCTTGCAACAACATCCTTGCCCGTGCCGGTCTCACCAAGAATCAAAACTGTCGGGGGCACCGTATTTGTCGCGTGTGTCAGGCGAGATATTTGTTCAATTTGTTGTTTTACCGAGATTATTGCTGGACACTCACCCATAAATTCAACTGTTTCAGATGCATTACGCTCTCGTTTACTTGAATAAGTCAGTTTTGTTTCAAGTTCATTTTTATCCAGCACTTTTTCAACATTGATTAACAACTCATCCAGATCAACCGGCTTTTTCAGATAATCTGATGCACCCAGTTTCATCGCAGAAACAGCATCTTCAAGCTCTCCGTAGGCAGACATCACCAGAACAGCTGTATTCGAGTCATTACCTTTTTTTATGCTTTCAAGAAAATCCAGACCGGAGCCATCGGGCAGGCGCATATCAAGTAAAACCAGATCCGGGCTCTGTGACTCAAACTTTTCTTTTGCTGTACTCAAGTCTCCGGCTATTTCGCTTTTATAACCGGCCCTTTGCAAATGTTTTTTAACTGCCTTTGCAAATACAATCTCATCTTCTACGATTAGCACCTGTTTCTCTAAAGTTGGTACTTCCATTGCAGCAATTGTTGGTTCAGTTTCATTCATCTTCATCATTCTCTTCAATCACCCTGATTGGTGCTGTAATTGTTACGGTTGTACCTGTTTGCTCTGCATCTATCTCAGCAGAGTCAAACTGAAGTTTCCAACCATGTTTCTGGCAAATTTTAAAAGCAATAGGAATACCTAATCCAGTACCAAAACTTTTTGTGCTTGGGCCCGGTGTTAACTGATCGGGTTTAGGATCAAATGGCATGCCTGTTCCCTGATCCTGAATTAATATTTCAAGTTCGGCATCTTTTCTAAGCATTGAAATTGTTAATGTAGACATCTTCGGAGAAGCATCAATCGCATTTGCCATCAATGCGTAAATTGCCTGTTCCATCAAATTCGGATCAGCATTGAGCCTTAAATCATTCTCCCAGCCTGTCCTGTTCAGCTTCATTTGTTTATCTGCTAATTTTTGTTTCAATAAATCAATTGCAGCATTAAGCATTTCACTCGCTAAAACGAGCCTGTAATTTGGTTTTAATGGATGCAGGTAAGAAACCAGGGCATTCACCCAACGACTTAACCTGTCTGTCGTTTCAATGATGGCATCCTTACTCTCTGCCAGATCTTCCTTATCTTCAGGGTCATCCAGTAGTTGTGCTGTTGCTCGAATACTGGCCAAGGGATTACGAATATTGTGAGCAATAACCGGCACCAATGAACCGAGTGCTGCCTGCTTTTCACTTTCTATCAGGGCAGCCTGACTACTTTGCAGGTCATTGGCCATTTTATTGATGGCACCTGCCAAATCTTTAACCTCTTCCACCCCTTGCTCAGGCATTTTGGTCTGAAGATGTCCAACACGAATACGTCGGGCACCGGTAATTATTTCAGAAATAGGTTTGAGAAACTCCCTACGAAAAGTTGTTCTTGCATAGATGACCAACAAGAATGCCAGCAATAAAGGTATGGTAATGACGACAGGCGCGTATTTAGACCATATCTCTAGTTTCCGATGCAGTTCATTATGTTCTTCCGCAAGCATAAATTTCAGCTTGTTATACTTACCTTCAAACCGACCTATCATTCGTTCAGCAAAACGTGGATCAAGAATTTTCATACGAATTTGCAGGCTAATTGCATAGGGATCGGCAAAAATCGTATTCATGTCTTTCTGGATTTCCCGATAGGAGACGTGTAGATCCTGAATAGTCGTATCTTCTTCCCGTGAGATTGCACCACTTCGGAGTTTGTTGAAATTTTTATCTATCTCCCTGGAATATTCACCATACAACTCAAGGGAACGCACATCTTCAAGCAGCCTGGCTCGAATGGCTACCTGAATTTGCCGAAATAAATCACTGCGAATTTGCTCTGTGACATAACTCAAATCATTCAGGCGAACTGATTCCTCAGAGTTTTGTTGCCAGAAATATGCAGATAGACCACCCAACAGTCCTGTCAACGCCAGTAGCAACAGAAATGTTACTTCCTGGGCTATCAGGAGTTTGCGTAAAGAATTCAGGTGTTTTGTCGTCATCAAGGTTTATCAGTGTAGTATTTTTTGGTTCATATTAACCAATTTCTTTGGTTGTTGTTATCCATAATTTAGAATTAGTCTAAGTTTGCTGACACTATTATTAATTCAACATAAGCAACAAATAAGCTTAACTAATTGTTTTTAATGTATATTGTTTGATTTGTTTAGACAAGAATAATAACTTGGCATGGTTTCTGCTTTCTCCTAATGTGTGTCAGGTATGTTTTGGCACCCGGGGGAAAACCGGAAATTAAGCTTTAAACTATAAAATAAACTTCTTTTAGGAGAAACATGATGAAATGGGATACACCTGAATATAGCGACATTCGCTTCGGTTTCGAAGTAACAATGTACATCAACAACAAATAATTTTAATTATTTAAGTTGTTAAGAAAGGGGCCTCAGGGTCCCTTTTTTTATTTACAAGGATGTAATGTATGCTGCGGGCGCATGGATGCGCAGGAGCAGCGATGTCCATGGATGGACTTATGCTGTGGAGGACAGGAGTCCGAGAGCAGCGTCTAAAACCACACTAACAATTTCCATTTTTACCCGGCATCATTCTTCGTAATATCTGCTTATCCCCTTCATAGATATGAGCGGCCACGCCGCTTAAATGCACAATTACCAGACACAATAAAGCAACTGAACTCGCCACATGAATATCTGTAAATAGTTCATTTAGCTCGGGTGATTTCCACCCCCAATGTGGAAGCGGGACACCCCATATTTTTGTTTTGTATCCGCTGAATGATGAAGATATGTAGCCGGATAAGGGCTGTATAATCATTGCCAGATACAATAGCCAATGAGTTAACCCAGCCAGTTTTCTTTTAAATCCTGCGACGGTTTCTGGTAACTCGGGTGGTGCATGTGTAAAACGCCATACCACTCTGACAAGAGCTAGCAAGGCCATTGTTAATCCAATTGACTTGTGTAAACCAAAAAACCAGCTCCTTTCGTCGCTACCTTTTGGCAAATCTACCATATACCAGCCCAGGCCAAATAAAGTAATCAGCAGTATCGCCATCAGCCAATGCAAGACTATTGCGGTGTTACTATATTTATCTTGATTCGATGTCATTCTTGTTTTCCCTACTACAGTCGCATTGTTCCAGACAATAAAAAAGCCGAGCAGCCTTTGGCAACTCAGCGACAGGCGGACGATTTTAGCAGATTATTTAGTATTTTAGTTACCGTAATTGCTTTTTTCCAGATAAAATGCGAAAAAGGTATAATTCATAAAAAATTCATAAACTAAGGGGTGTGTAAAAAATCGTGCGTATTTATAATTTTTCTCGATACATCCTTGTTGGTTTTTTGTTGCTGCAGTGCAGTAATATCCTGGCCGTTGAAGATCAATATGACCTGGTGATTTCAAGGTCATCTCAAGAACTCACCATCATGAACGGTGAAGAAGTTATTAAACACTTCCGTATTACCTATGGCAAGGGAGGCAAAGGCGCAAAGAGAGTACTGGGAGATAGAAAAACGCCTTTAGGTGTCTACAAAATTGTTAATTTCAAAGGTAATAGTAAATTTCATTATTTTATGCAACTTGACTACCCCAACCTGCTGGATGCCTGGTACGGATACAAGAATAAAGTGATTACTGCAAATGAATTCAAAAATATTACAACTGCAATAAAAAATCACGATATTCCCCCTCAGGATACTGAATTAGGGGGCTATATCGGTATTCATGGACTCGGAGAGACCACTGATCAAAAACTTGCTATTCATAATGAGTTCAATTGGACGCTAGGTTGCATCGCCATGACAAATGAAGAGATTAATGATCTGAAAAGATATGTTGATATAGGTACCAGAGTCATTATTAACGAATAAATGAAAATCTCATGTTATTCTGCTGTTCTTATTCTAATATTTTTGCAGTCAGGATGTTCCAGTGAAGTTGATAAACATACCAATCATGCGGCCTATTACCAGCTAACGACTGAAAAAACACTCGAGGAGGTTCTGGATGATACCATCTTCGCAATTACTGAACGTAACTTCCGTATTACTGGACATCTACATATTGGCAAGGGGATCAGGGACAGAAAGAATCCGGACTTTCCTGATTATGAAGTATTACTTTACTGCAACCTGGTTTACGCAAAAAAGATGCTCGAACTTGACCCGGAGATGCTCAACTCATGTCCTGGCCGTATTACAGTACGCCAGAACAATGAAAAAGTAGTTATAACAGCACTGCTGTGGCCAGTAGACATGAAAAATGAAGAACTAAAATTACATATGCAGGAAATGAACATTCTGGTGCGTGAAATAGTTGACTATGCCGCAGATGACTGGTTACTTGTATATGACAAAGAAACAGCAGCTACGGAATAAATATTTAATAGATTTAATTCAAGAGAACAATAAATGCAAAAACATGAACATCATCTGTTTCTTGTCTGGTTAATTTTTACTGGTACTGTTTCCTTTTTGCTGGTGCTCGCATGGCAACAAGATGTGCTTTATCTTCTATACACCACAGATCGAAGCAAGATATCCGTGGCCATATCCCTGCTCTATATTTTCGTGACTATTCATTGTGCAATGAGAGTTTTTAATATTTCATCGCAGATCAATGATTCCAGAAAAGTTGAATCAATGATTATTAATGAAAAAAACCTTAAATTGGTCGTTTCTGAGAATAAAGTCAAAATAGATAATGAAACATTCCTGCCCGACTGCCTGGTTACTGATTATATTCACGACCTCATCAGCAAAACAAATGCTGAAAGAGAAAATCCGGATGCCAGAAACACAGGCTCTGATCATATCGAATATTATGAATCAAAACTTAAATCACCCCACGAGATTGGCTGGTTTACCGCAGACATCATGATCAAGATGGGCCTGTTAGGCACAATCGTGGGATTTATCCTGATGTTGGGATCTGTCTCTAATCTTAGAGATTTTGATGTCACCACTATGCAAAAAATACTCAGCTATATGAGTTCTGGCATGGGGACTGCCTTGTATACAACACTGGCCGGACTGGTGTGTAGTATGCTGGCAGCAACACAATATCAAATGCTTGACCGGAGCTCTGATGATTTAATTGATTCAATCAGACACCTGACTCGTGTATATGTTTTACCCAGACTGAGCTAAAAACATGTCCGCCAGGGAAAGATTTAAATCGGATCCCTTTACCGATTTATTATTTAATGCGCTACTCGGATTCACTTTCCTGTTTCTTGTAGCCATCATGTTCATGAATCCTGAGGCCAAGAGCGGCATCATCGATCCAAAGGCAGAATATATTATTACCATTACGTGGGAAGACAATAGTTCTGATGACATTGACACATGGATCGAGGATCCTGATGGTAGAATAATATGGTTTAGAAATGCAGAAGCAGGATTAATTCATCTTGATCGTGACGACAGGGGAAAGTTAAATGACACCATAACCATTAATGGTGAGATAGTAGAAAACCCTCTAAATCAGGAAATTGTCACCATTCGAGGTGTAGTCAAAGGTGAGTATGTTGTTAATTTGCATTATTACGCATCTGAGACGGGCAAACCTGTTGATGTCAGCGTACGTTTGGTCAAAGTCAATCCATCGCTGGAAGTTGTTTATTACGGAACAGTCAAACTGGAAGAAGTTGGCTCAGAGAAAACTGCTGTCAGGTTCAACATTGGCAGGAATGGGGAAATATCAAAGCTGAACTTTATAGCAAAACAACTGGTCTCTCTGGATTAATACAACAAGACACAAATCATTTAATACTGAGAATTAAAGATAGAGGAATATCAAACAATGACACTGGGAATATCTGGACTTATTGCCGCATATATAGTGCTTGCAGTACTGTTATTAAGTATTAATTTATACTCTAAATGGTCATGGCAAGTTAAAGCTATTACAATTATTATTACTTCAGCATTTTACATCATTTCCTATTTCTCATTTCCACCATTATTAGGTTGGCCAACAAAACAGGTATTGCCATCACATTTCAGATTACTTTCATCAGAAGTTCATCAACCCGATAAACTCGCGGGAACAGAAGGGGCTGTTTATCTATGGTTGAAAGAAGTTGAAGATATCACCGCCTACGTCAGGCCAAGGGCATATGTACTACCATACTCAAACTTGTTACACGAAAGAATCATCAATGCTCAATCAAAAATTGATCAGGGCATTCCACAACTTGGAGAGTTCGATGAAGACGAATCTATGAAAATAGAAGTTGTTGATTCTTCAGAAACAGGACAGGAAAGTCTGGATATACAATTTTATGATCTTCCGGATCCATTGTTCCCCGAAAAATAAATATGATTAATATTATTCCTGATAAAATGGCTTATGTGATGAAATTCAATAAATATTTCAGTTCTGTTCTATTGCCACTTTTTCTAGTACTTGTAACAACGCAAGTTTTTGCGCTTACCCGGGTTAATGGTGATACGACTATCTCATGTCATCAATCCAGTAATATGCAGAATTTGTCCTGTCACTACCGAAATAGTAATGCAGAGCCGGTCCTTTCTATTTCTGCCGAATATGCCAATACCCTTCTTCCTGTGAAAGAAGGAAGTAGTTATCCGGGTAAAGATAGTATTACTGCAGTATTATTTATGGTCGATACCAGTGACCCGGCACGACAAAATGTGATCGATAAGAATAAAGAACATATACGTAAGATATTATCATCATCCAGAGAATATCATCGTTTTGGACTTGCCAACTTTGATAAGGAACTAACCCTGGATGCTCCTATAGGTTCTGATTCTACAGTGATAAATAACGCAGCAAATAATCTGAAAGCAACCGGCACAACAACTGAGTTGTACAGAAATATGCTTGAAGCCATCACATTATTCAGAGATGTTGATGCTCAAAGAAAATCAATCTTCCTGTTCTCAGATGGTCTGGCAGAAGATAAGGCTTATTTCCATAATGATGTTATTCAGGCTGCAAAAGATGCGGGAATTATTATTACCAGTATCGGCTACCCCAGGTCTGTTCCTCAATCAGTTTCATTGCAGACATTAAGAAGACTGAGTGAAGAAACTGGCGGGAAATATATAGAAGCTGACAATCAGTTCAATATCCCTGTCGATTTCCTGAATCAGCCTTTCACCAGTCTTGATAATGGTGGTGACTTTAATGTTCCTTTACACAAGATTATTGATAACAAAGTAAATGACGAGACCAATATCAGACTAAAACTTGAAACAGATATCGGCACAACAATAATACCCGTATCAATTAAATTTAAATTGGTCCCTGTCGTACATACACAAACAACCATAATCGAAAAAATATCTGCTCCTGATGAGAGTAAAAAACAGGCAATTACTCCCCCAGCCACTCCCGTACAGATCGTTACACAACCATCAAAAAGTAATAAATTCGAGGCCTGGCTATGGTACGTCATACCTGCAGCATTATTTGTATTGATGGCACTAACTGTCGCTACCTTTGTTATGATGTTGAAGAGACAGAATAAAAATCAGGAAAACATCATGAAATTTCCTGAAGTTAAGCCTTATGCCTTCCTGGTCACGCAGGATGAATCAAAAGCAAGATATCCAATAACCCGAACAACTTGTCGATTAGGTCGAAGTAAAAACAATGAAATTACTTTACGGGACAGTTCCGTTTCCAGACGTCATGCAGAAATTCACCGGGACAAAGGCGATGAGTTTACCTTGATCGACCTGAACTCACTCAATGGTGTCTTTGTTAATAGTGAAAAGATTGGCAGATATAAATTGAAAGAAGGTGATATCGTTGAAATCGGAGACGTCAACCTTAGATTTACACTCATGCCAGTTGATTATCAGCTTGAAGAGGCAACTGAAATGCAGGATACCAGGATGCCCCCAATACACTAACGTGTACACTGATTTTACAGTAATCTTGTCATCAAGGTCCTGGCTCCAGCCATTTATTAATAAGGTCAACAGCGGCGGTTGCAGATAAATCAGGTGTTTGTCCTGCAAACAAACTGCCCTCATTTTCATTTATCAGTGAAACAATATTCTCGGCCCTCAGTCGACCTTTTTTATTCATACATTGCTCTGGATAAGTAGCAAGCATTGCCAATGCAGCACCAAGAATATGTTCTTTATCACTGTTATAAGAGGCCTCATTCTGGCTTTTACCAGCTGAGGAATCACCAGGATTATTCACAGTAGAAAGCACTGCCATCATGACAAATTCCATTAAAGTCGATAACTGCTCTGGAAGATCTACACGACTGATTGCGGCCCATTTATAGACGTCAATGGGTGTTGCTTCCCATTCATCTACCGGGCTTTCCCGATTTAAGACCAATAGTAAATCTTGCTCAACGCAATGTTGGGCATGCTCCCATAAGTCCTGATATTTTTTTTCGGTAGCTTCATCAACAGATGAGTTGGAATATATCTCAGGATCTATTGATAATAACAATGGAATGCCCTGACTTTTTAGGTGCCAGGATTCTTTTACTGCCCATTTCTCATAGAGTTTTTGTAGCCTGATTTTATCTTCGCCATATATAGCTTTCTCTCTCTGGCTCATGTCCAGACTAAGGTCAGCACTCTCGGCATTACTATAGATTTTTCGAGCAGAAGATTTACTGGATTGGCCTAGAATATTTCGGATCATACGACCTGCTTTTTCAATAAAATTTTTCTCTGTCATGTTATATTTTCTATCATGGTTAATTCAGAATCACTAAAGCCTGCCTGACGACGGGCTGGTTTATTTAATTTATTCTTTATGAATACTGGCTGGTATTCCCTGAGTATTTCCTGAAATGTCACATCAGATTTTATTTTTCTTTGTTCACATAGAAATTCAAACCAGGATGAGCCGATATGCACATGCCCTATTTCATCTTCGTAAATCTGTTGCAGAATTTCCGCCACTTCATATGCACCATGATTGGCGAGCCCCTTAATCATATCTGGTGTGACATCCAGTCCTCTGGCTTCAAATACCCTGGGGATCAACGCCATACGTATCAATGAGTCATCCATGGTTTGAATTGCCATATGCCAAAGTCCATCATGTGCTGCATATTCCCCATAGAAACTACCGTGTTGCTCAAGCCATGCCCGGATCATTGAAAAATGTCTGGCTTCTTCTCTGGCTACACGTATCCAGTCAGAATAATATTCCCTCGGCAAATCACGAAATCGGTAGACCGCATCCCAGGCCAGATTGAGGGCATTAAATTCTATATGGGCAATTGCATGCATTAAAATGATTCTTCCCTGTGGTGTCCCCATACCACGCCTCGGTAATTTATCAGGAGTGACAAGTTCAGGTTTTACCGGTCTTCCCGGGTTTATTATTTTTACTGCTGCTGAATTATCATGTAAACCAAGATCATCTGATTTCCATAATTTCTCATATTTCGAAGTCAGTTCAAGCTTATTATTTACATCACAGCACATAATGCACTGGTAAGCAGCTTCATACAGATTACTGGTCATCTCTCCACTCCCAGTTAATCTGCCATGCTGCTTCTGACTCTGAAGCAGCATATTTACTTTCAAGCCATAAATCGGCTACAGCAATCAATTTATTTTCATAATATATTAAAGGCATACGACCACGCGTCCAGGGAGGGACACCATGCTCCTGAAACAACTTTTTCAAATCGTGTGTTTCTCTGCGACCAGATAGCTTCATTTGTTCCCCTCCCTGCCTGTATCTAATCTCAACAGTATCACTTGATAACATAGCCTTTTTGATGCCATTGCCTTTCCCGGAGATGGCTTTTAAATATCCGGATGTTAATTCAAGCGTCTCTTCAAGATTCCAGGGATTACTCATTTCCACATCATGGGCCGGAAGTGATTCCATGATATACAGATATTCACGATAGCGTCTGATCTCACCCCCTTTCCACTTAACACAGGGATTTCTATCGATGTTTGCATGAATAACTTCTGTAATAATTTTCTCAATGATGCTGGCATTGGGAGTTTCAAGTTGGTTTTGTTTAATCCATGCCCTGAGGACATTCTTTTTCCTTATAGCAGATAGATTGTTAAAACCAGATATATCAAGTTTTCTATAATCGCTCTCACAGACTACCTCTAAATCACTTCTGGATATCTCATTGATGAGACATCTTGCCTCAGCTTGATGTTTAGCCGCACGTTGCACTGTCTTTAGTGCGCCTGGCCAGCGCGTGAGTAACTCTGGAATGATTCTGTTTCTCAGGAAATTACGATCATATTTGTTTGATTTATTACTTTCATCTTCAATCCAACTCAATGATTCAGCCAGGACATAATCATGAATCTCTTCCCTGGAGTAATCGAGCAAGGGTCTTAACAAAATCCCTTTTGAGAATGCTCTCGCTTGTGGCATGCCAACCAGACCATCTGGACCGGATCCACGCATCAGCTGTAGAAGTATTGTTTCTACCTGATCATCCATATGATGTGCTGTAAGCAATAAATCATGACTACTCATCAAATTTCCGAGTACTTCATAACGTTTTTCCCTGGCAAATGCTTCTGTGCCTTTATCGCTCTTATGAGACAGATCTATGGAAAATGTCTGCAACTCAATCGCATAATCTGCACATTTGTCCTGACAATGTTTTACCCATAAGTCAGCATCACTACTTAGCCCATGATTAATATGTACAGCAAGCAGTTTTTGTTTAATTTTATCTTGAATACTTGCCAATACATGTAAAAGCACGAGCGAATCCAGTCCGCCACTATATGCAATCCAGCATGTTTCAGCATCCGGATATTCAGATAGAATATCTTTTATCTTTGTTTGGAATGAGAATTGATTTTCTTGAGACACTGAAGTGTGTGAGAACTCATGATACGATTATGAAGACTTAAACATACTATAGGCTTGAATATATGAAGGCTTAATCATTTGATAATATTCAAACATTAAAACAACCGTACTGCCTGATTCGATCTTGTCTATTGTTGACCAGATCATCTATAGTATTTTCTTTCAGTTCCTTGACTGCCAAAACCAGTGATTGCTTCAGAACTTCAGCAGTTTTATCATAATCTCGATGAGCGGCACCAAGTGGCTCGTCAATAATCTCATCTATTAAACCAAGCTTCTGCAGGTTGTTAGCAGTGATTCCCATGGCCTCTGCAGCCACTTCAGCCTTATCGGCACTCTTCCATAAAATTGATGCACATCCCTCTGGTGAAATTACTGAATAAGTACTGTATTTCATCATAAACAGTTTATCTGCCACACCAATTGCCAAAGCACCTCCTGAACCACCTTCCCCAATAACGGTGGAGATAATCGGAGTTTTTAGTACTGCCATTGTAATCAAATTTCTCGCAATCGCCTCGCTCTGTCCACGTTCTTCCGCACCAATACCCGGATAGGCACCCGGTGTATCGATAAATGTCAACACAGGTAATTTAAATTTCTCAGCGAGTTTCATGATCCTCAATGCTTTACGGTAACCTTCAGGTTTTGGCATCCCGTAATTTCTGTAGATCCTGTCATTGGTATCTCGTCCTTTTTGATGCCCTATGACAGCAACGGGAACACCTTCCAGACGAGCAATGCCACAAACGATTGCAGGATCGTCAGCAAAACTTCGCTCCCCATGTAATTCTTCAAAGTCTGTAAAAATTCTCTCGATATAATCCAGGGTATACGGTCTCTGTGGATGTCTTGCAACCTGGGAATACTGCCAGGCTGTTAAGGAAGAGAAGATAGATGCAATCAACTCATCACTGCGTTTCTGCAGACGCATGATTTCTTCATTGATATTTATTTCAGAGTCATCACCAACGAATCTCAATTCTTCAATCTTTGCATCGAGCTCTGCTATTGGCTGTTCAAAATCCAGAAAATTCATTATTCAATCTATCCTGCTATCTGTTGATTTATTTATATGATACCTGAAATATCACTAGTAATAATCCAGGAATACGTTATCCATGCCAAGATGACTTCTTAAGGATTCAAGTAAAGCATCACTTACATTGACCTTCCAGTTATCACCAAGGGCCAGCGTACATTGCCCCTTATCGTTGGTGTATTCTACACTGACAGTACTGGCACCTCTACAGTGAGGAGCCAATGTCTCCTTCAAATAAATCATCTCTGGACGAAAATCTCTTTGATTACCTAATCTCAACCTCAATTTGGCTCGTTCTCTTAATTGTGACAATGTGTGAACATTATTGGCAATGATTGAAAGGCCACTCATGAAAAAATCATCCTCTACAACTTCACCATCTATTATGACTAATTGATCCTTGATCAGCTCATTACTACATTTCTGAAATACGTTTGAATATACCGTGACATTGGCACGAGCAGACCTGTCATCAAGTAACACTTCTGCCATTTTCCCACGACTTCCTGATCGAGTCCTGATCCTGTGGATATAACCTGCAACACGTACATTATTTCCTATTTTAATATCTTTTAACCTGGCACCTATCAAGCCTTCAAGTTCAGCCTCATATTTAATAATGGGATGGCCTTGCAAATAAAACCCCAGCGTCTCTTTTTCTCCAATTAATCTCTCATCATCTGACCAATTATCAGCATCCAGAAACTCCGAGCTATTATTCTCATTATTATCAGTAACGGGAAACAGGCCAAAAAGATCATCCTGCCCACTGTGCGTATTTCTACTTGATTGCTCTGCCATCCGAATTGCCTTGTTCAGACTGATATTCATACGGCTGCGACTGGGTCCCAGTTCATCTATCGCACTAGAACGAATCATGGACTCCAGTACCCGCCTGTTAACTTTTCTCAGATCGACTCGACGACAGAGATCAAACAAATCGATAAATTTCCCTTCTTTTCCCCTGTCTTCGATTATATTTTCGATGGCCGCCTCACCAATGCCTTTGATTGCACCAAGACCAAAGCGGATGGTTTCCTCATTTTCAACCGTGAACTTATATTGGCTTTGATTAATTGATGGCGCTTTCAACTTGAGGTTCATTGATTCAACTTCATCGCGAAGCATCACGACCTTATCGGTATTATCCATATCGGATGACAACACAGCTGCCATAAAATATGCCGGGTAGTGTGCTTTCAGCCACGCCGTTTGATAAGCAATCAATGCATAGGCGGCCGAATGTGATTTATTAAAACCGTAGCCAGCGAATTTTTCCATTAAATCGAAGATACCCTTTGCAACCCTTGCTTCTACTCCATTTTTAATTGCACCCTCTGTGAATATTGTCCTTTGCTTGGCCATCTCTTCAGGTTTTTTCTTACCCATGGCCCTACGCAGTAAATCTGCAGCACCTAATGTGTAACCAGCCAGCTCCTGCGCAATCTGCATCACCTGTTCCTGGTACAGGATAACTCCGTTTGTCGGCTTCAATATATGTTCAAGCCTGGGATGGGGATATTTGATAGCCTTACCATGTTTACAATCAATATAATCATCCACCATTCCTGATTGCAGAGGTCCAGGCCTGAACAGGGCGACCAGAGCAATCAAATCATCAAAACCATCTGGCTGCAAACGCTTGATTAATTTTTTCATGCCATCTGACTCAAGCTGAAAAATCGCCGTTGTCTCGTTTCTACGAATCAGTTCATAGGTCTTTACATCATCCAGCGGGATATGATTGATATCAATTGGAGACTTTCCTTCTTCCTTTCTAATACGATTAATATCCAGTATTGCCCAGTCTATAATCGTCAGTGTCCTTAAACCCAGAAAGTCGAATTTGACCAGACCAATGGCTTCAACATCTCCCATATCAAATTGTGATACAGGTGAATTCGAACCTTGCTCACAGTAAAGTGGCATAAAATTTGTTAATGGTTCCGGTGAAATCACAATCCCACCTGCATGTCGCCCTGCATTTCGTGATATCCCTTCAAGCTTCTGCGCAAGATCGATCAAGGTACTGACTTCATCTTCATTTTTGTAACGTTTCTTTAGCTCCGCCTCTTCTTTCAAGGCACGATCCAGTGTCATGTTCAGATCGAAAGGGATCAACTTTGCAATTTGATCTACAAAACCATAAGGATAACCCAGTACACGGCCGACATCCCTGACTACTGCTTTGGCAGCCATACTACCGTAGGTAATAATCTGTGAGACACGATCACGACCATATTGACGTGCAACATAGTCAATAACTTCATCCCGTCTTTCCATGCAGAAGTCGATGTCAAAGTCTGGTAGAGATACACGCTCTGGATTCAGAAACCGTTCAAATAGCAGGTCATATTGAAGAGGGTCGAGTTCGGTAATACCAAGGACATATGCAACCAGCGATCCTGCACCAGAACCACGACCTGGGCCTACCGGGATAGCATTATCTTTTGCCCACTGAATAAAATCTGCCACGATCAGAAAGTAGCCGGAAAAACCCATGGCTATGATGACATCCAGTTCCAACTCCAGCCTTTCCTGATAAGCTCCCTGAATTTCATGAAGATCTTCATCATCATCAATCACCAGTCGCTGTCCCAGACCCTCCTTAGCCTGATGAATCAGCCATTCATTCTGATTAAATCCATCCGGAACCGGAAAATCAGGTAAATAATTTTCACCCAAGGTTAATTCAAGATTACAACGTTTGGCGATCTCAATTGTGTTTTCAATGGCTTCCGGTATATCGGAAAACAATTCAATCATCTCGTCACTTGAACGAAAATATTGCTCGGATTTATACTGGTGTGGTCGCCTGGAATCCCCCAGGGTATAACCTTGATGTATACAGACACGGGCTTCATGTGCCTCAAATTCATCTTCTTGCAGGAACCTGACATTATTCGTCGCAACGACAGGCGTGTTTAACTCGGTCGCTAACTCAACAGCAGAATAGATATAATCATTTTCCCCTGGATGGTTGGTTCTTTGCAGTTCCAGGTAAAACCTGTCCGGGAACATCATTTGCCAACCACTCAGAAGGTCTTTGGCATGATTATAATTTCCCGCAAGTAGTGCCTGACCAATATCGCCCTGTTGTGCGCAGGAAAGTGCAATCAATCCTTCGGCATAGTCTTTTATCCACTCCTTCTGAACAAATGCAA
This sequence comes from Gammaproteobacteria bacterium, assembly GCA_003645215.1. GTDB lineage: Bacteria > Pseudomonadota > Gammaproteobacteria > Eutrophobiales > Eutrophobiaceae > SMWN01. The sequence continues at coordinate 3,281 of QNEM01000011.1, read as the reverse complement.
CACCTTGATATTGTCCTTCCTGATAACTACGTGTTATTAGAAAGTTTAAATTTTTATAGCCTGTATAATCCTGGCACAACAAAAGCAGTCTGCTGGACTCTTTATGATTATCTTTTTCGTTTATTCGAAGCTCGACACCAATAATCGGCTTAACACCTGACTTATGAGCAGCACGGTAGAATTTTAAAGCTGAAAAAAGGTTACCTTGCTCTGTAAGTGCAGCAGCTGGCATCTCATCTTCAGCAATTTTCCCGGCAAGCGCATTTATTCTTATCAGGCCATCTTCAAGTGAATACTCGGAATGAACATGCAAATGTACGAAACTATCTTTCACCAAAGACCTCAAATCTGATTCTAATTATTCCAGCAACTGTTTTACCGGAGCAAAACTTCTTCTATGTATCGATGAAACACCCAGTTCTTTTAGTGCATTTATATGCATTTTTGTCGGGTAACCCTTATGTTGTGAAAAGCCATAGCCCGGATATTGACTATCCAGTGCTATCATTTCACTGTCTCTGGCTACTTTGGCAATAATTGAAGCTGCCGATATCGCCGGGATTTTACTATCACCTTTAATAATGGCTTCCACTTTATAAATAATATCCGGGCTGTGCTGCCCATCAACCAGTACCAGTTCTGGTTTAATAGACAGAGATTCAATCGCTCTTTTCATGGCCAGCAAACTCGCCTGGAGTATGTTGAGTGAATCAATTTCATCATGCTCAGCCCGACCAATCGCCCAGGCCAATGCCTTCTCCCGTATCTCTATTGCCAGAATATTACGTTTTTTCTCACTGATCTTCTTTGAATCCATTAGACCATGTATAGGATCCTGTCGATTCAGAATAACAGCAGCAGCAATGACTGGACCAGCCAGCGGGCCTCTACCTACCTCATCGACGCCAGCCATTATCTCTTCATTGATAGAGTCATAATTATTCATATATTCTGGCACTCTTTCAGCTAGGGAACCTTTGATATTAATGATGCAATTGCATCGACGGCCGAGTGTTTTTTTTGCTGAATAATACCTTGATGTATCACCTCAAATTCAGAGATCAATTTATCGACTGCAGGCTTGTTATTTAACCAGGTTGATAATTCAGTGCTGAGTTTTTCAGGCGTACAATCATATTGCAAATATTCCGGCACAAGTAATTTGCCCGCCAGTAAATTAGGTAAAGCAGCATAGGGTGTGTGAATTAATCTGCTGGCTATCTGATAGCTAAACCATGAAAGTCGATATGCAACCACCATGGGCTTCTTTAATAGCATGGCCTCCAGGGTGATGGTTCCAGAGGCCAACAATAACAGGTCGCTCGCTTCCAATACACGCCTGGAGTCACCGGTAAATATTGAGATTGGTAATTCAGGGCATATTGTATTGATTGATTGTGTGAATATTTCCCTGGCATTTTCATCAACAAGATTCGTCACAAAATAGAGATTTTCATGTCGCTGCTTAAGCCTCAGCGCTGTTTCCAGAAATATTGCCGCATGATGTTTTAGCTCGCTCCGGCGACTACCCGGCATCAATGCAATAATAGTTTTATCATCGGGTAAGCCTAGTGTTTCCCTTGCACTTTTATTATCGAGCACGTTGTTAAACTGGCTTGCAAGTGGGTGACCAACAAACCGGGCTGTTATATTGTTTTTATCGTAATAAGCCAGTTCAAACGGAAACAGTACAAGCATGAGGTCAACTGCGCGTGATATTTTTTTTATTCTATATTCTCTCCACGCCCAGACTGAAGGACTGACATAGTGTACCGTTTTGATTCCCTTACTACGTAATTTTTCTTCCAGGGTCAGATTAAATTCAGGGGCATCGATGCCGATAAATACATCAGGGGGAGTCTCAATAAAATAGTTTGCTAATTTCTTACGGATGCTAAGCAGTTCAATTAATCTTGGAATGATTTCAAAAATACCCATCACTGACAGTCTTTCCATATCGAAAAGACTCTGGCATCCATTTTCTTTAAGGTACTTACCTCCAATACCCACAACTTCAATATCAGAATATTTCTCTTTCAACTCCTGTATCAATTTCGCACCAAGAAGATCTCCCGATGCCTCGCCCACAACTATGCCTATTCGAAGCATGATAAATCTTCCGGAATACTATCGGGAAATAGAGCTGTTTGGAGATAGAGCCAGACCAGGTTAGCGTATAATCCCACGGCTGGATTTTTCTATAAAGTCAGAAAATTCTCTAACGACTTCTGATTGTGATGCAAGGTCTTCAAGTCCTGCAAGGGCCTGTTTTGTGGTAAGTCCGTTGCGGTAAACGATTTTGTATACCTTACGCAAGGTATCTATCGTCTCCCTGGTATATCCATGACGCTTCAATCCCTCACGATTGAGACCAATTGGCTTGGCTCTATCGCCCGCGACCATCAGGAAAGGTGGCACATCCTTACCTACCATGGATAATCCTGCTGTAAAACAATGTTTCCCTATATGGCAGAACTGGTGTATCGCAGTAAATCCTCCGAGAATCACGTAATCATCGATAGTTATATGTCCCGCTAATGTAGCGTTATTTGAAAATATAGTACTATTACCGACAATACAGTCATGGGCAATGTGAACATATGCCATAATCCAGTTATCGTTTCCAATAACCGTTTTACCACCACCCCCTTCTGATCCTCTATTTATTGAACAAAATTCCCGAATGAGATTCCCGTCACCTATCTCAAGGGTTGATTGCTCATTACCACCATATTTTTTATCCTGTGGATCTTCACCGATTGAAGAAAATTGATAAATCCTGTTCGATCGACCAATTTTTGTGGGTCCCTTAATGACAACATGGGGGCCTATCCAGCTATCATCACCAATGACTACATCTGGGCCAATGACTGAATAGGGTCCAATTTCAACATTTGTTCCAATGACCGCACCAGGGTCGATGGCTGCTCGCTCATCAATCAATGTCATACATCCGCTACAGTGGTCAATAGTTCAGCTGAAGCGACGATTTTGTCATCTACACTTGCAGTCGCCGAAAATCTCCAAATGCCTTTTCTTAACTTGATAAATTTGATATCAAGCATTATTTGATCCCCCGGATGCACCGTTTTCTTAAACCGCGCCTTATCCACGCCGACCAGATAATATATTGCTCCTGTATCCGGCTTCTCTTCCATTGAAATACAACCTAAGAGTGCTGCAGCCTGTGCCATCGCTTCTATAATCAATACGCCAGGAAAAATAGGTATATCTGGGAAATGCCCCTGAAAACAGGGTTCATTATAGGTCACATTTTTTAT
>QNEM01000010.1 GCA_003645215.1 Gammaproteobacteria bacterium | reverse complement strand
GTCAAGACGGTACCGACCATGGGTGCTGGCTGGTGTCCCCCCGGCATGCTGGGCATTGGCATTGGTGGTACCGCTGAAAAAGCCATGTTGCTTGCCAAGGAATCGCTCATGGATCCGATTGATATTCACGAACTCAGGGTACGTGGCCCAAAAAACCGTGCTGAAGAATTACGTCTGGAAATATTTGATGCCGTGAATGATCTGGGCATAGGCGCCCAGGGTCTGGGCGGATTAACCACGGTACTAGATGTCAAGATCATGGATTATCCAACCCATGCTGCAAATAAACCAGTTGCCATGATCCCAAACTGTGCAGCGACCCGTCATACACATTTTATGCTGGATGGCTCAGGTCCCTCATTACAAACACCACCGAGCCTGGACGACTGGCCAGATATTACCTGGGATGTAGGACCTTCTGCCAAACGAGTAAATCTTGATGATGTGACTCGTGATGAAATCAGCACCTGGCAACCAGGGGAAACCTTGTTGTTGTCTGGCAAAATGCTGACCGGAAGAGATGCTGCACATAAACGAATACAAACCTTGATTGAAAATGGTGAACCACTACCCGATGGTGTCGATTTCACAGATCGTTTTATATATTATGTCGGTCCAGTTGACCCCGTCCGCGAAGAGGTCGTTGGCCCTGCAGGACCAACCACTGCCACGCGCATGGATAAATTTACCGAGATGATGCTGGATAAAACCGGACTTATGGGCATGATAGGTAAGGCAGAACGAGGGTCTGTTGGAATCGAGGCCATAAAAAAACATAAAGCCGTTTATCTAATGGCCGTCGGTGGCGCTGCTTATCTTGTATCGAAAGCCATTATTAATGCAAAAGTCATTGCTTTCGAGGAGATGGGCATGGAAGCAATCCAGGAGTTTGAAGTAAAAGATATGCCTGTTACAGTTGCAGTTGATGTCAATGGCAATGCCGTGCATAAAACCGGTCCGCAGGAATGGCAAAAAATTATATTGCAAAGAAAATCAGCTTAGTGAACCATTGAACACACCATGAAATCGTACAAACAAATACAAAAGTTTTTGACTCTACTGTTCGGTATTTTACTAGTAGCAGCTTGCGATCAGGGCGAGCAGACATCAACAGTAACAGACACCCCAGCAACGACCGAAACTGAGACGGTGCTTGAGTTGACAGGCCCGGCCCCTACACTGCACGTGCAGTCGGATAGCCAATTTACAATAGGTAATAAACGCTACCTTTATGACATATCTGAACACTCCATAGAAGAATTACAATCATTACTTCAAAGGGCTGAGGAAATCACTCAAACAGGAACTGAGAACCTTGAAGACCTGGAGATTGTCATGATCTTGCACGGACCTGACATTGGTTGGTTCACACTGGACAGTTACGATGATAATAAAGAGCTGGTCGACCTGGCAAAACGACTGGATGCATTTGATATCATTGATTTGAAGGTTTGTGAAACCACGATGGAATATATGGAAATTGATAGAAATCAGTTACCGTCTTTTATAGAATCTGTTCCCTATGCCCCTGACGAATTAAATCGATTATCAGATGAAGGCTATACGCACTTATAAATATAATAATAAAAATGGAAAATAATCATGACCGTTGAAGAAGATGAAAAAACGCTGCATATGACTGTACTCATGACACCTGACATGGCTAACTTTTCTGGTAATGTACATGGGGGTTCAATTTTAAAAATGCTGGATCAGGTCGCCTATGCCTGTGCCGCAAGATATAGCAAAAGCTACGTGGTCACAGTTTCTCTGGATCAGGTCACCTTTAACCAGCCAATCAAGGTAGGTGAACTGGTTTCATTCCGTGCCAATGTAAATTATGTCGGAAGTTCCTCCATGGAAATTGGTGTTAAGGTGGTTTCTGAAAACCTGCAAACTAAAGTTAAGCGGCATACGAATTCCTGTTATTTCACCATGGTCGCAAGGGGTGAAGATGGGAAATCTGTCAAGGTTCCACCACTTGAACTGGAATCAGAGTTCGAGAAAAAATTATATGATGCTGCTGTCATGCGCAAAAATATGCGTAAGGAAATAACAGAAAGAAATAAAGAAATTACCGCAGAGATCCCGGACTACAATCCGGATATATCATAGCAGTAGATGCCCAAATTACCTGAAATGTAGCATCAAAAATGTTGGTAAGATTTCCCTGATGGTTCAAAACAAGTGCCCTCAGGTGTTTTCAACTGTAATCCAGCTTCCTGTTTAATCTTGCCAATACAACTCACCGGAATATTTATTTTCTTGAAGGTGCTGATAACCTGCTCATGTTGTTCTGCTGATGCTGTAAAACATAACTTATAATCATCGCCAGAAGTCAGCGCATAGTTCCAGGCAGTTGTTTCATCTACACATTGTTGCATTGCCTCTGATAGTGGGATTTTCCTAACTTCAATTTCAGCACCAACATGACTGGCATCCAGTATATGTCCCAGGTCAGCAATTAAACCATCTGATATATCAATTGTGCTGTTCGCTAAGCCCCTTAAGCGTAGTCCTGCCTCGACACTTACATCTGGTCTATTAAGACTTTTAAGAAAGAATTCTGCACATTCATTGCCAATCGATAATTTACCCTGAATGATATCCAGACCAGCACCAGCATCACCTAATGTCCCTGTGACATAGATCAAATCATCCTTCTGTGCACCGTCACGTTTAAGTGCTGAGTCAACTGAAACCAGTCCCTGTATATTGATTGTGATGGAAAGTGCGCCTCTGCTCATATCACCACCAATCAGACTAACTGAATGTTGTCTGGCAAGATCAAGAAAACCAGATGCAAATTCTTTTAACCAGGCTTCATTGTTTTCAGGAAGGCTAATGGATAATAAAACCCATTTCGGTACCGCACCCATGGCCGCCATGTCACTAAGGTTAACGGCCAATGCTTTATAGCCAATATCAACAGGTCTTGTATCTACTGGAAAATGTGTGCCTCCCAGTAAGGTATCCATTGACAGCACGACTTCTTTATCCTGGGGGATTTGAATAATTGCAGCATCATCACCGATGCCACACTTAACAGATGGATCTTTATCCGTAAGATCCTGAAAATATTTATTGATTAATTCAAATTCTGACGCAGGCATTCATTCAATCCGTCAATTTGGCCATCAATTAAGGACATGTAGTAAATAGCTATGTATTAAGAAACATTCTTTATTTCTACAGCTCTGATTTTATGTGCAGCTTTATCAAGGACACCATTGATATATTTATGTGATTGTTCTGCACCAAACATTTTTGCCAGATTGACGGCTTCATTCAATACGACTCTATAAGGAAGTTCCGGATGGAATGTCAGTTCATAGATACCGATTTGTAATATTGCTTTCTCTACAGGATCCAGATCATCCAGCGCTCGATCCAGTAGTGGAATTAATTGTTCATCCAGATTATCACTTTCCTTTGCTGCTCCATATAATATTTCCTTAAAATAATCCGTGTCTGCTTTTTTCAATTCGGTGCGTTCATTGACAAATTCATTGATAACATCCTGAATAGGCACGGCTGACATTCCCCATTGATACAAGGCCTGCACTGCTGAACGTCGTGCACGTACACGTGCATGTTTGGAAAAAGATTTCCTTGTTGCTGTTACTTTTTCTTTTTCTGTAGCCACTAGCTTATCGCCCTGAAGACATTGATCATTTCAATAGCAGCCTGTGCAGCCTCTGCACCTTTATTACTTTCTTCATCACCAGCACGATCCATTGCCTGTTCGGTGTTATCGACAGTCAATACACCAAAGATCACAGGAATATCATTTGCTATTGAAATTTCCCCCAGACCACGGGCACATTCAGAACATATATAGTCAAAGTGTGGTGTTTCGCCTCGAATCACGGCGCCTAAAGTGATCACTGCATCACAGCTAGTATGTTTAATTACATGTTGGACTGTGGAAGGAATCTCAAAGGCACCAGGCACATGTACAACAGTGATATCCTGATCTTGCAAACCAGTTTTCTTCAAGGTATTGAGACAAGCTTCAAGCAAGCGCTCGACAACAAATTTATTATAGCGACTGGCAACAATAGTAATCTTTGCCTTGTCCAGTTCCTGCTTACCTTCAATTAAATTAAATTCAGCCATTTTTTAACAATCATCTACTCAGGCATTTACTCAGGTTACATATTCAACAACTTCAAGGCCATAACCTGAAATTGCATGAAATCGTTTTGGTGCACTCAATACCCGCATTTTTTGCACACCCAGATCGGATAATATCTGTGCGCCAAGACCTATCGTCCTTTGGTCTTTTGTATTTTGTTTATTCTGTTGCCCTGACTCCTGCGATGAACCCTGACAAAATAATTTCAATTGATCAGCCAATTCCTGTGAACCAAACTGGTTACATAAGATAACTGCGACCCCCTGTCCCTCTTCCTGTATCCGTTTCAAGACATCGCTGATTGGCCATGCAGTATTCTCTCTCAGGCTTCCTGTCAGGTCATGAATCGGGTTCTGCATATGCACACGTACCAATACAGGATCATCCGCTGATATCTCACCTTTGATCATCGCAAGGTGCAGATTATTATCGATACTATCTTCGTAGGCGACGATTCTGAAATTGCCATATTCTGTTGGCATATCATATTCAGCAATCCGCGAAATCGTTTTCTCATTTTCGATCCGATGCTGAATTAAATCTGCAATCGTACCTATTTTCAATCCATGTTCTTTGGCAAAGACTTCCAGATCCGGTCTTCTTGCCATCGATCCATCATCTTTCAGTATCTCTACAATCACAGCTGCCGGGACAAGGCCTGCTAACTTGGCCAGATCACATCCAGCTTCAGTATGACCAGCACGTAACAGGACACCGCCAGGATGCGCCATTAAAGGAAAAATATGCCCCGGTTGTACCAGATCAGAAGGCTGCGCATCTTTCGCCACCGCTTTTTGTATGGTGAGTGCCCTGTCAGCTGCGGAAATGCCGGTGGTGACACCTTCTGCCGCTTCAATGGATACGGTGAAATTCGTGCCATGGTTTGAATAACTATTTCCTGCCATCAATGGCAAGTTCAATGTTTTACAATGTTCACGCGTCAAAGTCAGGCATATCAGACCCCTGCCAAAACGTGCCATAAAATTGATATCGTCTGCTTGCACAGCAGATGCTGCAATAACAAGATCACCTTCATTTTCGCGATTCTCATCATCCATCAAGATAATGATCTTCCCATCACGAATGTCTTCAATCAGTTCTTTTGCCGTATTAAGCGCCATTAAAATCTATACCAGAATATGTATTGCTGAATTTTCTCATTATGACACAGTTTCACTGATAAGCTTTAGCAGCCTGGCTTTTCATCCGTCATCAGTGATTCCATATAACGAGCCACGATATCAACTTCAAGATTAACCTGCGTACCTTCACTATATTCAGAAAATATTGTTTCATCATTTGTATGCGGAATAATATTGACTGAAAAATATGATGGCTCTACTTCGTTAACTGTAAGGCTCACCCCGTCTATGCAGATAGATCCTTTTTTACAAATATACTTCCCAAGCTCAGCAGGGTAATTTATTTCAAAACGTTCCGATCTTGCATCTGCAAGCTTCTTCTTAATTGTTCCCTTGCCATCAACGTGACCACTGACCATATGTCCACTGAGTCGCGATGAAAGCTGCAATGCTTTTTCGAGATTAAGTTTATCACCTGCAACAAGCTCATTGAATGTTGTGCATGACAATGTTTCAACAGAGACATCAGTAGAAAAACCTTTCCCCTGTAAATCTACAACCGTCAAACAGACACCATTGACACTGATACTATCACCGGCTCGAACATCTGATAGATCCAGGGAGTCAGATGTGATGACGAATCTTTTGTCAGAACCGATGTCTTCAATCAATTCTATCTTACCAATGGCTTCTATAATTCCAGTGAACATAATATTGTTATCTATTTACTGTTGCTTTGATCCTGATGTCTTTGCCAATAGACCTGACATCAGCAATATCCAGGGAAATACGATCTGACATATCTTCAATCATCGGCAACTGAAACAGGCTTTTTGCATCCTGCCCAAACAAGGCCGGTGCAATATAGATGATCAACTCGTCAATAAAACCCGCCTGTAACATTTCACCTGCCAAAGTTGAGCCGGTCTCCAGAAGAATCTCATTAATCTCTTTTTCTGTTGCCAGATAATTCAGTACCTGCTTTAAAAAAGCGCTACCTCTAGCTTCTTCTACAGTGACGAGTTCCGCCCCTATATTTTCAAGTTGTTCTTTTCTGTTTTTGTCATTCGACTGATGAAAGATAATCACATCACCCGAAACATTTAATATCTTTGCTTCCGGTGAAATCTCAAGTTCAGAGTCGAGTACCACCCTTAATGGTTGTCTTCCACATTTCGCCCACTCCGATGATTCAGATAATCGGACGTTCATTGATGGATCATCGGCGATTACAGTACCAATCCCTGTCATGATGGCGGAACTACGTGCACGTAGTTTCTGCACATCCATTCTCGATTCCGGGCTACTTATCCATTTACTTTCACCATTGTGCAGTGCTGTTTTACCATCCAGGCTCATCGCCAGTTTACATCGAACAAACGGACGTCCATGCTGCATACGCATAGTGAAACCAGGATTTAATTCAGCTACCTCGGCTTCCATCAAACCACTTGCCGTTTCAATACCGGCTTCATTTAACTGCTGTAGACCCTTACCTGCAACAAGTGGGTTTGGATCGATGACTGCGGCTATAACTTTCTTGATGCCTGCGTTAATCAAAGAGTCAGTACAGGGCGGTGTACGTCCATGATGTACACATGGCTCCAATGTTACATAACAGGTCGCACCCGAGACATTGTCCGAAGTTTGATTTTGTTTGGTATTATTCAGGGCCTCGATTTCTGCATGCGACTGCCCGGCCTTTTGGTGCCATCCTTCCGACAGGACCACATCATCTTTGACAATGACACAACCTACACGCGGATTTGGATCGGTACTATAAAGACCACGCCGTGCCAGTTGTAAGGCACGAGACATATGATGATAGTCTGAAGCTGTCCACATCAACTCTCTTCACCATCAGACTTTAATAGATCAAGCTGACTTACTTTTATTTCCGGTGGCAAATCATTTTCCAGCTTTTCTATCTCTTCCAGAAATGCACGTACATCTTCGAAACTTCTGTAGACTGATGCGAAACGGACATAGGCAACTTGATCAAGTGTTCGTAACTGTTCCATCACCCAGTCACCGAGTTTGCGTGAATTGACTTCCCGTTCACCTTCAGTCCTGAGCTTATGCTTGATTTGTGCAATAGCCACTTCAACTTTATCCATTGCCACAGGACGTTTTTCGATAGCCCTTAGAATACCGCCACGAAGTTTGTCTTCCCTGAAGGGCTCGCGTCGGCCATCGGATTTCAATATCCTGGGTAAGTTTAATTCAGCAGATTCATAGGTTGTAAAACGTTCTGTACATTTTGTACATTCACGTCGGCGTCGAACTTGATCACCTTCACCAACCAGACGGGAATCAATGACACGCGTATCCATGTCAGAACAAAACGGACATCGCATTCACATACCCTCCTTCTTCAACTGATTTATGTTTAACTCTTTTCTAACGACACAGGGGATCGCATAACGATCCCCTGCAAGCCTGAACTACGTATTTAACGAATCAATGTTCGTAAAGTGGCCTGCTCTTACACAGGGCAACAACCTTGCCTTTTACATCTTCAATAACACTATCGTCGCCCATGTTATCCATGATGTCACAAATCCAGTTAGCAACATTCTTACAATCAGCTTCATCAAAACCACGTGTCGTAATTGATGGTGTGCCGATACGGATACCACTGGTGACAAATGGTGACTGCGGATCGTTTGGAACTGAATTCTTGTTACAGGTGATATTGGCGCGACCCATGGCTGCATCAACTTCCTTACCAGTCAGTCCCTTTTCAATCATATCTACCAGGAACAGGTGATTATCTGTACCACCAGAAACAATCTTCAGGCCACGTTCAATGAAGGTGTCAGCCATAGCAACTGCATTCTTTTTGACCTGCTGTATATAGGTCTTGAATTCAGGTTCCAGACATTCTTTAAAAGCAACGGCTTTGCCAGCGATGGTATGCATGTGCGGACCACCCTGATAGGCAGGAAATACCATGAAGTTGACCTTTTTCTCAATCTCTTCATTGGCTTTACCCATAATAATGCCCGAACGTGGACCACGTAAGGTTTTGTGTGTGGTTGATGTTGTCACATCAGCAATCTGTACCGGACTTGGGTACTCACCCACAGCAATAAGACCAGCAACGTGGGCAATATCAGCCATCATTATTGCACCAACTTTATCGGAAATTTCGCGGAAACGTTCCCAATCAACAACCCTGGAATAAGCAGAAAAGCCTGTAATGATCATTTTTGGCTTATGTTCCAGTGCCAGTTCTTCGGCCTGGTTATAATCAATATAGCCTTTGTCATCCAGACCATACTGAACAGCATCAAAAATACGACCTGAAACATTCACTGATGCACCGTGGGTTAAATGACCCCCATGTGCCAGACTCATACCATGACGTGATCGCCCGGGCTCAGCAATGCCAGAAAAACGGCACCGTTGGCCTGTGAACCTGAATGTGGTTGTACATTCACCCAGTCCGCACCAAACAATTCTTTGGCACGATCGATGGCTAATTGCTCTGCAACGTCAACGTACTCGCAACCACCGTAATAGCGCTTGCCTGGATAGCCTTCAGCATATTTGTTTGTTAAATAAGAACCCTGACATTCCATCACACGTGGACTTGTCATATTTTCTGATGCAATCAACTCAATGTGCTCTTCCTGACGCACGCGCTCAGCGTCCATCACTTTCCAGAGTTCTTCGTCATAACCGGCAACTTTCATATCTTTGGTAAACATGGTGTTCCTCTCGCTAGAATTATTATTATGTTACTGTCAGATCCTGTTTGTTTGCGTGGTAATGACTCTTTTTGGCATTTTTACGCGGGATCGTCTGCTCTAATCGCCCGACAGGGTAGCAAATAATGGCCCTTAATGCATTGTTAATATTAGGGTTATCGGGATTTTCTTATCAGCATCAATATAGCCGAAAAATCCCCAAGCGATACAGTCGGTCTTTAGGCATTCTGGAATAATTGGTTGATTTTCAATGTATTATCAGGCATTTTCCTGCCGCTACTAATCATGAATTATCCGAATACTTATTCACCCACTGCCCAGGATTTTGATTAGATTTGCTAAAAAATGAGAACAAAATGAGCAAAAAAACCTGTTTAAGTAGAATTCTACACATCTGCTATGAATATAGCTGAAATCACACGTATTCAGTCAGAAGCTGATTTGATCTACTCATCTGCAGAGGTTGAAGCGGCCATTGAAAGGATGGCTGCAGATATCACCCTGGTGCTCGCGGACAAAAATCCCGTCATCCTCTGCCTGATGATCGGAGGCGTGGTCCCCACAGGAAAACTGCTTCCGCTTCTGGACTTTCCATTACAGGTAGAATACGTTCATGCGACCCGCTACCAGGGGGAAATAAATGGCGGCAAATTACACTGGATTAGAAAACCGACAATCTCACTGCAAGACAGACATGTATTAATCGTTGATGATATTCTCGATGAGGGAAACACGCTGGTGGCAATGGTTGAAGAATGTGAAAGCAATCAGGCAAAAACCATTCAAACTGCTGTTCTGGCAGACAAACAATTAGGCAGGGAACGAAGCTTTAAACAGGCTGATTTCACCGGTCTTACAGTTCCCAACCGCTATCTCTTTGGTTACGGCATGGATTACAAGGAATATTTACGCAATGCCCCGGGCATCTATGCGGTAAAGGGTTTATGAATAAAATAGCGATTATTGGCGGCACAGGTCTGACTTCACTGGCAGGCGTCGAAATCACAGGGACCAGAGAAGTCGATACGCCGTATGGCAGTCCCTCCAGTGCCTTAAGCTTTGGGAGAATTGGGGATAAGGAAATTATTTTCTTACCACGTCACGGTAACCCACATGCCATCGCACCACACAAAATAAATTATTGCGCCAATATTCACGCGCTCAAAGAAAGTGGCGTAGAAAATATTATTGCAGTCAATGCTGTCGGTGGCATTACATCAGAGATGCGTCCTGGCAGAATAGCAATTCCTGAACAAATTATTGATTACACATACAACAGGAAGCATACATTCTTTGAAGATGATCTAAATGAAGTCACTCATATCGATTTTACAAATCCATATAGTACTGATCTGGGCAAACAATTAGCTACTGCCTGTTTAATGTCTGGCCTGGATGTTTTTATTGGCGGTGTTTATGCAGCCACACAAGGGCCCAGGCTGGAAACTGCTGCAGAGGTTAAAAAACTGGAGAAGGATGGCTGTGATATTGTCGGCATGACAGGAATGCCTGAAGCAGCACTTGCCCGTGAACTGGATATTAACTATGCCTGTCTTTCTTTGGTTGTGAATTGGGCTGCGGGCAAATCTGATGAAGAAATCACCATGGCCGTGATTGAAAAACATCTTGATGAGGGCATTGGAAAGATCAAGTTGGTACTTGAAGAATTTATTACTACTTTCTAAGCCGTATTGGTTCCTTACTCTACTGCCAGGCGTGTCACGCGCATGATCACCCCGAACAATGGGTGATCGAAATAATGTAATTCATTCAATTTGATGCGCCGGGTTTCCTTCATTTGTGCGTAGGTGCCGCTCATAATGATTTCTTCATCAATTTCTATTTCTTCTACATCCTCACCTGCTACTGATATGTTTTCTTCCGTATATGATGTGACTGACTCCGTAGTCAAATCAACAAAGTAAGATAAGTCCACGTCCAGATGAAGAAGATGACCGCCTCTTAGATTGATTGTGCCATTTATCTTTGCTTCCGGATTCTTGATATGGACCTTTTTCGCCCTGGATTTTGTTAACTCTGGCTGTTGCCAGGCAACGTGGTACACAGGGCGATAATCACTGGATAATTTAAGGTTTTTGTTTACACCACCCAGCTTGTATCTGCTTGCTGGCAACCTTTTAAATGCACTGGATCCATGTGTTTTGGTTACAAGTTCTACGCTGGCGCTATAATCCGGTAAGCCATCTGTATCCCACAATTCACCACTGTTATCAGTCACCAGGTGTTCGAATACGACCATTTCCACCTGGTACCATTTGGCATATGCCAGGTTGCTAAACAGTAAAAGAAGACTGCCGAGTAATATTTTTTTTATAGAGGTACTCATAATGATTATGCTGCATCCTTGTTTGAAATATCTGCAATAAGGTTGCTCAGTATTGTGAACCTGTCATCAGGTTCCGGCAACTCTTCATTAATTCGTAATTTATCCTGCCCATCCAGTTTATAAGTAAACGGATTGCTTTGTATCAATGTAATAATCTTCATCGGATCGACATTATTGTCCTCGTTAAACTGCAACCTGCCTCCATGAGGACCCAAATCTACCTTGCGGATGCCCAGTGGATTAACCAATAACTTTAATTCTGCAATCCGGAAAAGATTTTTAGCAAATTCAGGCAATAAACCGAAACGGTCGATCATCTCAACCTGAAGCTCTTTTAATGCCTCCTTGTCCTCAACACTGGCGATTCGCTTATACATAATGAGTCGCATATGTACGTCTGGCAAATAGTCCTCCGGGATCAGTGCCGGAATATGTAGATCAACCTCGACACCATGATCCAGTGGTCTATCAAGTTCAGGTTGTTTGCCTGATTTAAGTACTGTCACTGCACGGTCAAGTAGATCCATGTACAGCCCATAACCTATTTCCTGGATCTGCCCACTCTGGCCTTCACCCAGGATCTCACCTGCCCCACGAATTTCAAGATCGTGCGTCGCCAGGGTAAAACCAACACCTAGCTCTTCCAGGGCCTCTATTGCCTCCAGTCTCTTGATTGCATCCGCTGTCATCTGCTTCCTTTCCGGAACAATTAAATAAGCATAAGCACGATGATGTGATCGCCCGACCCTGCCCCTTAATTGATACAATTGTGCCAATCCAAATCTGTCCGCACGATTGATGATAATAGTATTGGCACTGGGCACATCGATGCCTGTTTCAATGATAGTGGTACACACCAGGACATTGAAACGTCTATGGTAGAAATCCAGCATCACCTGCTCAAGTTCTTTCTCTGGCATTTGACCATGTGCCCACCTGACCGATGCCTCTGGCAGTAGTGCTTCGACCTGCCTGGCCATTTTTTCTATGGTTTCTACTTTATTATGTAATACATATACCTGACCACCACGTTTGATTTCGCGCAGTAGTGCTTCTTTCAACAGGGCATCATTCCACTCACGGACAAAGGTCTTGACTGCCAGCCGTTTTGCCGGGGGCGTGGCAATGATAGAAAATTCACGCAAGTCAGCAAGCGCCATATTCAGTGTTCGTGGTATGGGCGTTGCCGTAAGAGTCAGTACATCTATCTCTGCCCGGATGGCTTTGAATTTTTCCTTCTGCCTTACGCCGAAACGGTGTTCTTCATCGATGATTAATAAGCCCAAGCGGGCAAATTCTATATTCCCCTGAATCAATTTGTGCGTGCCAATAACAATATCAACAGTGCCGTCTTCGATACCTTTCAAGGTTATATTTTGTTCCTTACCCGTGCGGAATCGGGATAGTAATTCAACACGTACAGGCCAGTCTGCAAACCTGTCTTTAAAATTTTGATAATGCTGCTGCGCCAGTAACGTTGTCGGCACGAGGATAGCAACTTGCTTACCATTCTGTACTGCTATAAACGAGGCGCGCATGGCCACTTCTGTTTTACCAAAACCTGCATCACCACAAACCAGGCGATCCATGGGCTTGGCCTGGGTCATATCATCAATGACATCCATGATCGCATCCATTTGCCCCGGAGTTTCTTCAAAGGGAAATGTTTGTACAAAGGCACGGTAGGCATTTTCATCAAGTTCAAAATTGAAGCCGGGACGTGCCGCTCGTTGTGCATGCAGTTCCAACAATTCAGCTGCTACGTCATGTACGCGTTTGGCGGCCTTACGCTTGGCCTTTTCCCACTGCCCGCTGCCCAAACGATGTAGTGGTGCATGTTCCGGATCTACTCCGGTAAAACGACTGATCAGATCAAGAGCGGAAACTGGCACATAAAGTTTATCGCCATCTGCATATTCGATATAAATGAACTCGGCTGGAATGTCTCCTACATCCAGGGCGATCAACCCCTGGTAACGACCAACTCCATGTTCCTCATGCACCACTGGTGCACCCAGGGTCAACTCTGTCAGGTTACGAATGATGTTTTCTGAATCCTGCTGCTTACGTTTGCGTAAACGACGTTGCATCACGCGTTCACCAAACAATTGCCCTTCACTGATCAGGGCAATTCCGGGGTTTTCCAATTGGGCCCCATGTTCCAGGGGCGCAACGGTCAAGCCCAGACGGTCTTGTCCTTGTATGAATTCAGACCAGTTGTCCAGCTGCACAGGTTTGATGTCATGTTGCTGGAATAAATCCAGCAGGGTTTCTCTTCTGCCCGCTGATTCTGCAACGAGTAATATTCTCCCATCAAAATCGCTGACGAATCGTTTGAATAACGATAATGGATCTGCAGAACGAGCATCAATCATCAAACTTGCTGGCAGTGTTGTATCGTAGTTACTTGCCCCCGCTCGTTCCTGCTGCTCCCTGTGCGTAATGTGGATCTGATGATAGATTTTGGTTCTACTTAACAAATCTGAGGGATTAAGAAACATGTCCCTTGGTGGCAATACCGGACGTTCTACATCATGTCTGTTTTGCTCATAACGCGTTTCGATGTCTTGCCAGAATGATTCGGAAGTATCTATGGCATCTTCATCAAAAATGGTAATGCACTCATCAGGCAGATAATCGAACAGGGTGTTGGTCTCTTCGTAAAACAATGGTAAATAATATTCGATACCTGCTGGCGCAAGTCCCTGGCTGACATCCCGATACACAGGAGACTGGTTTGGATTGCCTTCAAAACGCGAACGCCAGGATGATCTGAAACGGGCAATGCCTTCATCAATCAATGCCACTTCCCTGGCTGGTAATATTTTTATGTCCTCGACCTGTTTCAATGAGCGCTGGGTTTCAGGATCAAATGTCCGGATACTGTCTATTTCGTCATCCAGTAAATCTATCCGATAGGGTTTGTCTGCGCCCATAGGGTACAAATCAATCAGGGAGCCACGGATCGCCACGTCGCCATGCTCTATGACTTGCGTGCTAAACGCATAGCCACTTTCATTCAGCTGTTTTCTGAACGCATCAACATTGAGTTGCTGTCCGTTTTTCAGGATCAGGCTATGTGACAACAGAAACTCTTTAGGCATCAGGCGATGCATCAGTGTTGTCACCGGCACAATCAGAATGCCTTTTTTAAGGCCTGGTAAGCTGGTCAGTGTTGCCAGCCTTTCCGAGATAATATCCTGATAGGGTGAGAACAGATCGTAAGGTAATGTCTCCCAATCAGGAAAAGACAGCAGGCTATTGTCTTCACACTCATCAAGATAAAAACGAAGTTCTTCCGTCAATCTGCTTGCCGAGAGTGAGTCTCTGGTCATGATAATGACAGGAGTTTGTACTTCCCTGACTAACTGACTAATAGCCAGTGCCTTGGCACTACCATAAAGTCTGCCCCAGAAGCTTTTTTCGCCCGCCTTGAATGAACATTCAGGCTGGAATGCACTTACGCGATTATTGTCTGGCATTAAGGGCTATACGTTGGTACTTGCGGCACTGATTTCTTCACTAATATCTTTTAGTGCCTGTATGGGATCTGCTGCCTGCGTGATGGGTCGGCCTATGACCAGGTAATCGCTGCCGGCACTGATGGCCTGCCCCGGTGTCATCACACGTTTCTGATCATCGTTGCTTGACCCCCCCGGTCGAATACCAGGTGTCACCAGTTTAAATTCCTTGCCCAGATTATCCCGCAACATCTTTACTTCATGTGCAGAACAGACAACCCCGTCAAGACCAGCATCAGATGTTAACTGTGCCAGCCGCATTACCTGCTCTTCGACGGAACACTGGATGCCAAGTTCTGCCAGTGCTTGCTGGTTCATGCTGGTAAGTATGGTCACGCCGATCAACAGTGGCCGATGTGATTTTTTCTCGATTTCTTCTCTGGCAAGCGACATCATTTCAGAGCCGCCACTTGCGTGCACATTGACCATCCACACACCTAAATCCGCAGCCACTGCACATGCCTTCGCTACCGTTGTAGGGATATCGTGAAATTTAAGGTCAAGAAATATATCAAAACCTTTCTCAATCAATTTCTCGACAAGAACCGGACCTGCTTTCGTGAAAAGCTCTTTACCTACTTTTAGTCGACATAAATCAGGCTGCAGTTTTTCAATAAGTTGCAAAGCCTGCTCGGCTGTATTGAAATCCAGAGGTACGATAATACGTGGGTTACTCAACTTCTATTCCCCCTCCAGACCATGGATAGGTTTTACAGTGTTCCAGTTTTTACAGGCCGGGCATTGCCAATGCAATGATTTGACATCATAACCACAGTGATTACATTTATAGATTGTTCGATCTTCAAGTAATTTACCGGTCAGATCCTTGATTGTCATCAAATCATCCTTTGCCTTGCCTTGTGCCGGTATCAGGGCATATTCGATCAATCGATCAACGCCTCGCACGGTGGGCCTTTTCTTCAGTTCAATGGTTATGTATTTCATTGCCTCTTCTTCACCATCCTGCTCCGCAATAAGTTCAGTGAGCATTATCATCGGCGTGATGCCTCCATGTGCATCAACCACCGCGTGTAAATAATTTCTGAATTCATGCAACTTTCCCAGTTCCCGGTAACATTCAAGCATCGGGGAAACAGCTTCCGGAATATACTCAGCATCCTGTTTCTCAACACGTTTATAGATGCGTATGGCCTGTTTGTATTTAGCTTCTTTTTGCAAGATACTGGCTTCGATCAAACTTGCACGAACACAATTCCCATCAATATTAATCGCCTTCTTCAGTAATTCATGAACGCCTTTCTCCTGGCCTTGCCTCTGTAACTCAGTTGCCTGTTCACAATAGAACTGCGCAATCACTTCATTCAAGGAACGGGATGAAGATAATTCCAGTCGACGGGCTATCTTGATTGCATTTTCCCAGTCTTTTTCCTGTTGATAGATATCCAGTAACTCGGTAAATGCAGCTACTGAATAGAACCCTGTTTCGACCAGCTCACTGAATAAACTCTCGGCACGATCCAGCAAACCTGACTTCATGTAATCCATACCAAGTTCAAGTAAGGCTAATGCTCGTTGTTCCCGATCCAGATTGGGTCTGGCAATCAAATTTTGATGAATACGGATCGCACGATCAACTTCACCACGACGCCGGAACAGATTGCCCAAAGCAAGATGTGTTTCTACTGTTTCACTATCTACTTCCAGCATTTTGACAAAGACTTCAATAGCCTTATCTGGTTGTTCGTTGAGAACATAATTCAGACCTTTAAAATACTCAGGGTGTAATCCACCTTGACTGGAACTCCCTGATGAAGGATTTCTCTGTCTTCCATATAACCATCCGCCAAAGCCGGCGACTGGTAGTAACCAGATGATTGTCATCCAGGTTATTTCCATCAAACTATCTCCATCAGGGCGTATCCTTCATGGGCATGACCCTGAGGTTATTGAGTTCCTTTTCAGTAAGTTTCACCTGCTTTTGCAATCTGCTAATTCTGTGCTTCAAACTGAATATCTTTGGCAACCAGGCCAGAACACCCAATAATGTACCAAGACATAGCGAAATGAATAATAAAAATGAGAGGGAGAGTTCCTGACTGGCGATGAGGTAATTAAAAGTGATCATCTGATTGTTCTTTAAAAAAAACACCAGTGATACGACAAATATCAACGCAAACAGGATGATTGAAATATATTTTTTAATCGATTGTGACATATTGCTCTCTTCTTATATCTTGAACCGGGATGTCAACAATAAGCAGAGAATACCTGGAATACAATAGCCCGCTGATGCGGAGTATTAAAAAAATGAGGAAACAGTGGCGGCAGTCTGTCCTAGACTTCGGCAGCTGGCTTCTTGTCGACTCTTTCGCGTAATTCCTTGCCTGGTTTAAAATGAGGTACATGCTTGGCAGGAAGTGATACAGGTTCGCCTGATTTAGGGTTTCTACCCACACGTGGTGGACGATAATGCAGGGCAAAACTGCCAAACCCCCGAATTTCTATCCTTTCACCATTGGAAAGTGTCGTAGCCATGTGTTCGAGTATCGTCTTCACAGCTAACTCAACGTCCCGGTAGGCTAATTGAGTTTGTCTTCTAGCAAGTGCTTCTATGAGTTCTGATTTTGTCATCATTTATCTCAATGTCAGTACAAGACGTTTTTTTGTATTCGCACCAGACCACGCAATGTGAATATCTGGCTCCCCATGTTCCTTAACAATTTCAACAGTTTACATCAAATGTGCCTCTACTTCTACAGTAGAGGCACAGTTTGTTTATTATTTATCCAGATGTTCCTTCAACAAATCACCCAGTGTACTTCTTCCTGAGCCCTCAGCACTGGAACCATATTCTTCCACAGCAGCTGCTTCATCATCTGTTTCTTTGGCTCTAACGGATACATTAATAGAACGTTTTTTACGATCAATCGCAGTGATTTTAACTTCCATTTCATCGCCTACTTTCACTTCTGTACGTGCGTCATCTATCTTTCCATCTATGGAAATCTCTGAGGATCGCATATAGCCATCGACACCTTCAACCAGAGTCAAAGTAACGCTTCTCATCTCAACGATTTCTACAATACCTTTAACAATGGTGCCTTTTGGATTTTCAGCAACATAGTTTGAGAATGGGTCTTTTTCCATTTGTTTGACGCCCAGCGAGATACGTTCTCTTTCTGCATCCACTGCGAGCACGACTGTTTCCAGTTCATCACCTTTACTATATTGATGAATAAACTCTTCGCCAGTACCTGACCAGGTGATGTCTGAAAGATGAACCAGACCATCAATGTCACCATCAAGACCGATAAATATTCCAAAATCAGTAATGGATTTAATCGTACCAACAACCCGGTCACCCTTGTTATGGGTCGCAGCAAACTGCTCCCATGGGTTAGGCTGACACTGTTTCATGCCAAGCGATATACGACGTCTTTCAGCATCAATATCGAGAATGACAATGTCCACTTCTTCACCCATTTGCACCAGTTTTGATGGATGTACGTTCTTGTTTGTCCAGTCCATTTCAGAGACGTGAACCAATCCTTCAACACCTTCTTCAAGCTCTACAAAACAACCGTAGTCGGCAAGATTGGTTACCTTGCCATGTAGACGTGCACCTTCAGGGTAACGTTTGCTCAAATCACCCCATGGATCATCGCCCATTTGTTTCAGACCAAGTGAAACACGATTACGTTCGCGATCAAATTTCAGTACCTTGACTTCAATTTCATCACCAACAGTCACAATCTCACTTGGGTTTTTAACTCTTTTCCAGGCCATATCTGTGATATGCAGCAATCCGTCAATACCACCCAAATCAAGGAATGCACCATAATCTGTAGTATTTTTGACGATGCCCTTAATAACGGCACCTTCCTGTAGAGACGCAAGTAATTCAGCACGGTCGACTGTATTTTCTGTTTCGACGACTGCACGACGTGAAACAACTACGTTGTTTCTGCGTTGGTCGATTTTAATCACCTTGAATTCCAGCGGTTTGCCTTCAAGATAACTGGTGTCTTTTACTGGACGTACATCGATAAGCGAACCAGGCAAAAATGCCCTGACCTTATCTATATCTACAGTGAAACCACCTTTAACTCTTTCGGAAATAATACCTGTGACAATTTCATCAGCTTCATGAGCTTTTTCCAGGCTGGTCCAGGCCATCAGGCGTTTGGCTTTCTCGCGTGACAGTTTTGTTTCACCAAAACCATCCTCTACCGCATCCAGGGAGACGTCTACTTCATCTCCAATGCTTACTTCAACCTCACCTTTCTCATCAAAGAATTGCGAAATTGGTATGAGACCTTCGGACTTGAGGCCTGCGTTGACTATGACAGTATCCTGATTGATTTCAACCACCGTGGCACTGACGATGGAACCCGGGCGCATTTTGGCCTCTATTTGACTTTGTTCAAAAAGTTCGGCGAAACTTTCACTCATGAAGAATAATTACCTCTAAATCCAGTTCTGGCTGGCAGAAACCGGTACGTATATATAATGGCATTGCTGCGACACTACATAACGGTTAGTTAATAAAATTAGCCTTAGAACGACTTAACTCACTGATTTATCAACTTCATAATCATGTTGAATAGGCATCTGGCAGTGTTTCCTGGACCAGGTTTTCTATCTTTTTTATAACCTCAGAAATATCCAATGTTGTCGTGTCGACTACGATGGCATCGTCTGCAGGCTTCAGTGGTGATATAGTTCTCTGACTATCCCTTGTATCTCTCTCGGCTATCTCAGCCGCGAGGCGCGGGAGATTAACATTAAACCCTTTCTGCTTCAACTGCTTATAGCGTCTTTTGGCACGTTCTTCGGCAGAGGCTATTAGGTAAATTTTCAAAGGTGCATCACTAAAAACGACCGTTCCCATATCCCGACCATCGGCAACCAGTCCAGGCGCTTGTTGAAATTGCCTCTGCCTGTCTAATAGTGCAGTCCTGACTTGAGGAAGAACAGCAATCTGTGACGCTGAATTACCGCATTCTTCTGTCCTTATTTTCTGGCTAATATCGTCTCCCTCGAAGATGACCGTGATGTCCTTACCCGGCTGCGGCTGCTGAAACTCGACATCAAGAGAACCCGCAATTTCAACGATGGCTGACTCATTATTCAATTCAAGTTCATATTTTTCAGCGGCAATAGCCAGAATTCTATACAGGGCACCACTATCTAGCAGATGCCAACCCAGCCAGGTAGCCAAATGGCTGCATATAGTGCCTTTGCCGGTGCCACTGGGGCCATCAACAGCAATGACCGGAATATCAGACATTTAAACCTGTTCCTCGACGACCAGATCAAGACCGGCAGTCTTCGCAACAGCAACAAAACCGGGAAAAGAGGTTTCTACATTGGCACAGTCTTTGACCATAATGGGCGCGGAGGCATTCAAGGCTGCAATAGCAAAGGCCATGGCTATCCTGTGATCTGTGAAACTATTAATCTCACCACCTGCGATCTTGCCACCTGTCACCGTCATGCCGTCAGGCTGTTCATCAACATCGATACCTAATATTTGCAGACCGTTGGCAATGGCAGCGATCCTGTCACTTTCTTTAATACGTAATTCCCCGGCGCCGGTGAGTCTGGTTTTACCTTCTGCACAGGCAGCAGCCACCATGATGGCAGGAAATTCATCTATCGCACCGGGGACTAATGATTCCGGGATTTCGATGCCATGTAATTCAGAGGATTTCACCCGAATATCAGCAACAGGCTCGCCACTGACAACTTTTTCATCCAGCAAGGTGATATTGGCACCCATCGCCTTTAATATATGAATAACAGTATCCCTGTTCGGGTTAATACCGACATTTTCAATAATAATATCTGATTCATCTGCAATGCAGGCACCGACGATGAAAAAAGCCGCTGAGGAAATATCTGCAGGGACTTCGATGTCTGTTGCTTTTAAAATCCCACCACCTGTAAGAGAGATTGTGCTTCCTTCACACTCTATCTGATAGGCAAATTGTTTCAGCATTCGCTCAGTATGATCACGCGTTGCCACGGACTCATGGATACAGGTTCTGCCGTTGGCATTCAAGGCCGCTAACAACAAGCTGGATTTTAATTGTGCACTCGCCACCGGCATTTCATAATCTATTGCCGTTAAACTGGCACCTCCTTTTATATGTATAGGTAGCGTGCCGTCCTCTGAGCATGTAATCAATGCATGCATTTTTTGTAGTGGATCAACAATCCTTTGCATTGGTCTGGACATCAATGATTCATCACCCACCAATTCACATTCGATCCCAAGACCTGCGAGTAAGCCAGAGAGTAAACGTACAGAGGTACCTGAATTACCCAGATTCAGTGCTGTTGCCGGTGACGAAAGACCCTGCATACCAACACCATCGACAATAACTTCGTTGTCCGCGCTGTGTTGAATTTCGACGCCCATCGCCCTGAATACTGCCATGGTTGCCAATGTATCCTCACCATCAAGAAAGCCAGTGATGCGGCTTTGACCTTCTGCGATAGCGGACAACATCAAGGCACGATGCGAGATAGATTTATCACCGGGCACAGAAAATCGACCACTTAATTTTCCACCAGGTGAGATACGGTAATTAATCATGCTCTTGAAAAACAGGCCTGCTTAAATTGTTCATGCACATTTATCCTGGTGCATTCATTCAGGAGAATCATTTCTCTGCTTTCTTTGATCGGTAAAGTTATCTCTTGAAGTCTTGGCTCTTTCGAATAGCCTTAATAAG